>JAPSJC010000023.1:11853-28018 GCA_031178355.1 Ureibacillus sp. | reverse complement strand
TGCAAAATACATCAAGTTGTATTTGAAAGAGTACTGTACTTTTTTTTATATTTCATTGATAATAACTATAGGAGCAAGAAAGTTTCAAAAAGGTGGTGCCATTGGATGAAGAGTCCTTTTTCACGTTTTTTCGGAGGCGGAGATAAACTAGTATCTGAGGTGAAAAGTGATGTGGAAGTTATAGAGAATAAAGCTATGGAAGAAATAGTGAAAATAGCGATCGATAAAATTATTCCAAATCGTTTTCAACCTCGAACAGTTTTTGATGAAGAAAAAATTGAAGAATTAGCAAGAACAATTCATACGCACGGTGTAATACAACCAATTGTAGTAAGACTTTTTGATGAGGAACAGTATGAAATTATTGCCGGTGAACGTCGATACCGCGCAATGAAAAAACTTAATTGGACTGAAGTTCCTGCTATAGTTCGTAATTTAAGTGATAAAGAGACAGCTTCAATTGCCTTAATCGAGAATCTTCAACGAGAAGAGTTAACAGCAATTGAAGAAGCAATGGCTTATCAACAACTGATCGAACTCCATCAATTAACACAAGAAGCACTTGCTCAACGTCTTGGGAAAGGGCAATCAACTATTGCCAATAAAATACGGTTATTAAAACTCCCTCAAAAAGTACAAGAAGCAATCTTAAAAAGAGAAATCTCTGAAAGACATGCGCGGGCATTAATAACAATTAAAGATGAAGAGACTCAAAGTAAACTAGTTGATTTAATAATAGAGTATGATTTGAATGTACGTCAGCTTGAAGAGCATATCCAACAGTTATTAGCTCCTAAAGAGGATGAAGTTAAAAAAGAGAGACCAAAAAGAAAAGCAATTAGTAAAGATATTCGTATAGCTTTAAATACAATTAGACAATCATTATCGATGGTTACGAAAAGTGGTATTAACGTAAAAACAGAAGAAGAAGATACAGAAGATTTTTACCTAATTACCGTTAAAATACCTAAGAAAAAGAATTAATATATATATGAATGGTTCCTTGATTTTAAATAGGAACCATTTTTTCTATCATTTTTTCAACTTTATTATTCTTTTTTTGTTAGAATAATAGGAGTAACAAAAACTATAATATATTTACAATAGAATATGTAAAAAATATACATTTTAATGAAAAAAAATAATAGAATTGATTAAGAGAAAGTAGGTGCAACGTCTTGGGAAGAACCATAGCTGTAACAAATCAAAAGGGTGGAGTAGGTAAGACGACGACATCTGTTAACTTAAGTGCATGTTTAGCTTACTTAGGTAAAAAAGTATTGCTAATAGACATCGATCCACAAGGCAATGCAACAAGTGGGGTAGGTATTAATAAAGGAGAAACACAACATTGTGTTTATGATGTTTTAATTGATGATGAGGATATCCGAAATGTAATAAAAGAGACGAAAGTTGAAAATCTATCATTAGTGCCAGCAACGATTTCATTAGCGGGTGCAGAAGTTGAGTTAGTCTCTACCATTTCAAGGGAAGTTCGGTTAAAACATGCAATCGATGATATAAAAGATAATTATGATTACGTTATTATTGATTGCCCACCTTCTTTAGGATTACTAACTATTAATGCTTTAACAGCTGCAGATGCTGTCATTATTCCAGTACAATGTGAATTTTACGCATTAGAAGGATTAAGTCAGTTATTATCAACTGTGCGACTTGTGCAAAAACATTTGAATCAAGATTTATACATTGATGGTGTAGTTTTAACAATGTTAGATGCACGTACTAATTTAGGAATACAAGTAATTGAAGAAGTGAAAAAGTATTTCCAAGATAAGGTTTATAAATCAATCATTCCAAGAAATGTTCGTTTAAGTGAAGCGCCAAGTCATGGCGAGCCAATTATTATTTATGATCCAAAATCAAGAGGTGCGGAAATCTATTTAGAGTTGGCAAGGGAAGTGATTAAAAATGGCTAGAGGATTAGGTAAAGGATTAGAAGCTTTGTTACCGTCCGTAGATAATGAAAATGAAATTAAAAAAATATCATTACAAAAATTAGTCGCTAACCCTTATCAGCCTCGTAAAATTTTTGACGATGAAGCGATTGATGAATTAGCTCAGTCTATTCAAGAACATGGGATTATCCAACCAATCGTAGTAAGGAAAAAGGGTTCTAAATATGAAATCGTTGTAGGTGAAAGACGTTTTAGAGCTGCTAAACTAGCAAACTTAGATGAAATTCCTGCTATTGTTAAGGAAATGACAGAAGAGCAAATGATGGAAGTTGCTATTTTGGAGAACCTTCAACGAGAAGATTTAACACCTATTGAAGAAGCAGAAGCTTATCAAAGTTTAATTGAAAAATTAAATTTTACTCAAGAAGATTTAGCAAAACGATTGGGTAAGTCACGTCCACATATTACGAATCATATTCGTTTACTTCAATTACCAGAAGAAGTTAGACAGATGATGAATGATGGGGCTATTTCAATGGGGCATGGTAGAACGCTACTAGGTTTAAAAAATAAAAGAAGAATTCCAGAAGTAGCCAACAAGGTCATTAAACATGGATTAAACGTTCGACAATTAGAAAATCTAATTAAAGAATATAATGAAAATGTTCCACGTGAAACAACTAAAACAAGAAAAGACATATTTGTAGAATCAAAAGAAACACAATTAAGAGAATACTTTGGAACAAATGTACAAATTAAAAAGTCTAAAAATAAAGGTAAAATTGAAATTGAATTTTACTCAGAAGAAGATTTAGAGCGTATATTAGAAATCCTTAGTATAGAAGAAGAGTAGTAATTCTAACGAGCGCCATAATTTTTGGCGCTCGATTTTAGTGAATAGGGGAAAACAAATGGTCCTGTTTGGAGCAATTATTAATGCAGTTTTAGTAATCGTAGGTTCTATATTTGGTAGGTTATTTCAAAATATTCCCGAGCAAATGAAAAATACCGTTTTACAAATAATTGGTTTAGCCGTAGCTGTTTTAGGAATACAAATGGGGTTTGAAACAAGTAATTTTGTAATTGTTATTATAAGCTTGGTTATAGGTGCAGTTTTAGGAGAATGGCTTGACTTAGATAAACAAATTACGAGATTAGGTAAATGGGTTGAATCTCTTTTTAAAACTAGAAAGTCCAATTCCAATTCAAGTACTAGTATCTCAGATGCATTTGTAACAGCAACACTTCTGTTTGTTATTGGATCAATGGGAATTATAGGAGCATTAGATAGTGGTTTAAGAAATAATCACGATGTACTTATTACGAAGGGGATTATTGATGGTTTTATTTCTATTATTTTATCCTCAACGTTAGGTCTAGGTGTTTTATTATCTGCTATTCCAATTCTTTTATATGAAGGAATGATTGCCCTATTAGCAGGTATAATTAGCAAATACATACCAGAGGCAGCCTTAAATTTATACATTCAAGAAATGACTGCAACAGGCGGTATTATGATTTTTGCTATCGGATTAAATATGGCTGGTTTAACTAAAATTCGAGTAGCCAATTTGCTCCCTGGAATTATTATAGTCGGTTTGGTTATTGCTATTATGTTTCCCTTTCAATGAATAGCGCTGATGAGCCAAAAGCAATGCTCTAGCAATTTTATCACTCATAGAATAAGTTGTTCTTAGACGAGTATTTTGTAAAACAAGCATTTCCATAAATCCACCGACATTAACGATTCCTTTTATAGAAATATCGCCAATTGCAGGTAATTCCTTTTTCACTGCTTTTCCTGGTAATAGTGGACCCTCATGGATTATAATTTGTCCAATATTATTTTCCGAGCCAAGGCATGCATCGATCGCAATAACAAAAGGAGTAATGCTTGATTGTTTTAATTCTTCAACTGTTAAAGGTAGGTTAACTGCGTGTAATGGGTTTTCTAATGTCCCTATTACTTTATAAGGAAAAGAGTGATAGCTTTCTAAAAAACTTCCAGTAAGTGGACCAAGTGAGTCACCTGTAGAGCGGTCCGTTCCAATACAGCAAAAAATGATTTGCTCATGGTCAAAAGGGATATAATTTAGAAATATATCACTTAAACGCCAAACAGCACCAGGTTGTTCATGATGAACAAAAGATCTTGTAGTCTCATTAATATTTTGCATCAGTAATCTCTCTTTCTTTAAATTTATGAAATAATGATTCTCTAAAACTTGCGCTTATTGTTATGCAGTATATTCAAAATTTTAGTTAGTTATACAAGGAGTGGTAAAATAGTGGAAGAAAATATCATTACAGATCCAGGGGCCTGGGCGAAAGCTACGGAGAGATTGTGGAATTACCTTACAAGTGAAGAATTGTGGGATTTTATTATAACTGCATCTGTAAAAATTATTTCAATTTTGATTGTCTCGTACCTAGTAATCTTTATAGGTAAAAGAATTATTAAACGCGTGTTCTCAATAAGGATGAAATCACCTATTAAATATTCAGAAAGAAGACAAACAACTATCGTAAAACTGCTTCAGAGTGTTTTAGCTTATGTCGTATACTTTACTGGAATTATTGCTATTTTATCGGCATTAGAAATTGAAATAATGGGGTTATTGGCAGGAGCAGGGATTGCAGGTTTAGCCATCGGTTTTGGCGCTCAAAGTTTAGTAAAAGACGTAATTTCTGGATTTTTTATAATACTAGAAGACCAGTTCGGTGTAGGTGATTTTATTAGATTAAGTACTTCGAGTTCTGCTGAGGGGACGGTTGTAGAAATTGGCCTAAGAACAACAAAGTTATTAGGGGTTACTGGAGAGCAATTTATAATTCCTAATGGTCAAATTACCGATGTCGTTAATTTTTCTATAAATAATTCAAAAGCAATTGTTGATATGCAAGTAGGAATTGAAGCTGATGTTGATAAAATTGAAACGTTAGTTAAACCATATTTAGAAAATCTCCCTCGACAATATGAAGAATTAGTAACCGTACCGCAATTTTTAGGTGTTCAAAGTACAGTTGGAACAGAAGTAACAATTCGAATTATTGCAGAAACAAAACCATTACAACATTTTGGAATTGCTCGAGTAATTCGAAGAGATGTAAGAGAAATTTTAGTTAAAAATGGAATTCCAATGGCATATCAAAGAATGATGGTATATGATCGAGATAGAAATGATTCTAGAGGAGAGGAAGCTTAATGGAAGCAAAATCATTTGATTTAAATGATGTTGTAGAAATGAAGAAACAACATCCTTGTGGAACAAATGCTTGGAAAATTATCCGCATGGGAGCAGATATTCGAATCAAATGCGAAGGTTGTGGTCATAGTGTACTTATTCCTCGCAGGGAATTCGAGAAAAAAGTGAAGAAAGTATTGGTTAAAGCTAATTTAGAATAATGATATTCTTTAAAACAAACCATACATCGAACGAATTAGACTTTTTTAATACTTATCAATATAATAGACTTTGGTTTAAATGTATGAAATATGAATGTGTTACGTAAATAGAAAGGTCGTGTCAATGAATGTCGCTTACAGCTGGGATTGTAGGATTACCAAACGTAGGGAAGTCTACATTATTTAATGCAATAACAAAAGCGGGTGCTTTAGCAGCAAACTATCCATTCGCAACAATCGATCCGAATGTTGGGGTAGTGGAAGTTCCTGATGCTCGTTTAGATAAATTAACTGAATTAGTAGTACCGAAGAAAACTATTCCAACAGGCTTTGAATTTACCGATATAGCAGGAATTGTTAAGGGTGCTTCAAAAGGTGAAGGGCTAGGAAACAAATTCTTATCACATATTCGTGAAGTAGATGCAATTTGCCAAGTTGTACGATGCTTTGAAGATGAGAATATTACCCATGTATCAGGGAAAGTAAATCCAATTGATGATATTGAAGTGATTAACTTAGAGTTAATCTTAGCAGACATGGAGTCTGTAGAAAAACGTTTACAACGCGTTAGCAAAATGGCAAAACAAAAAGATAAAGAGGCAGTAATTGAAGAACCAATTCTTCTTAAAGTTAAAGAAGCTTTAGAAAATGAAAAACCTGCTCGTTCTTTAGAGTTATCAGATGATGAATTAAAAGTTATTAAAGGTCTACATCTATTAACAATTAAGCCAATGCTTTATGTTGCCAATGTTTCGGAAGATGAAGTTGCAGAAGCAGATAATAATAAATACGTGCAACAAGTGAAGGAATATGCAGAAGCTGAGGGTGCAAGAGTTATTACAATCTGTGCAAAAATAGAAGAAGAAATTTCTGAATTAGATAATGATGAAAAAGCCATGTTCTTACAAGAACTAGGAATTGAAGAATCAGGATTAGATCAATTAATTCGAGCTTCTTATGACCTGTTAGGTTTAGCAACTTACTTTACAGCAGGTGTACAAGAAGTACGTGCTTGGACATTCCGTAAAGGCATGAAAGCTCCACAATGTGCAGGAATTATTCACTCGGACTTTGAGCGTGGATTTATCCGTGCAGAGACAGTAGCATATGATGATTTAGTTGAAGCAGGCTCAATGCAAGCTGCAAAAGAGGCTGGAAAAGTAAGACTTGAAGGTAAAGAGTATGTAGTACAAGATGGGGATGTAATGTTATTCCGTTTCAATGTTTAATATTCATTTCATATCCAAAACTGCTATCATAATTGATAGCAGTTTTTTTATATTTTATTTCTAAACCTAAAAGAAAAGGGGATATGGGATGTTTACAGTAGATGAGATTGAAAAAATTAAGACACATTCTGAACAGATGGAAGAGTCCAAAACCATTTTGTCAGATATTTTAGAAAT
The DNA here is from genome assembly GCA_031178355.1 of Ureibacillus sp. Lineage (GTDB taxonomy): Bacteria > Bacillota > Bacilli > Bacillales_A > Planococcaceae > Ureibacillus. The sequence goes on along the minus strand of JAPSJC010000023.1, from coordinate 21,287 downwards.
AATTTATGAGCATCAATTATTTAAAATTTTCACTCCGAAAACATTAGGAGGATTAGAGAAACCATTAGTTGATGGTTTAAAAATTTTCCAACAAGTAGGAGCTATTGATGGAAATGTTGGCTGGGCTGTGACTATTGGATCTGGTGGAAACATGTTTATCCCACTATTTGATCGACAATTATGTGAGAAACATTTTAACCAAAAGGAAGCAGTCATAGCGGGAAGTGGTAAATTTGGAGTAGCTGAACGAGTAAATGACGGTTACCGTATTTCAGGTGAATGGAAATATTGTAGTGGAGCGGACTATGCAACCCTTTTTACGATGAATTGTAAAATACAAGGAAGCAATCAGATTATAACTTGTAGTGTTCCACGTGAAAAAGTAGAAGTTATTCCAGATTGGAATGCCATTGGATTAAAGGCTACATCCAGTCACACGATGAAATTAGAAAATGTGTTTGTAAATGATAAAGAGACTTTTAATTTTAATCATTTCCAAAATGAATTTGAATTACCTGTTCATCGTTTTCCATTCACTTCGTTTTCTGAATCTTCATTTTTCTCCCTTTGTTTAGGGTTAACCGAACAATTTATGAGCGAGGCAATTGATTCGTTATATCGTAAAAAGGAGGAACTTTCAACCGAGCGATTCCAATTAGTAAAGGGAAAATTAGATGAAAAACAAGTATACTTACAACAAATTGAAAAGCAATTTTATTCATTAATAACCAACCTATGGGACAAACATGTAGATGGAGAATTATTACTTACAGATGAGTTAGAAAGACTGACTTCATTCTGTAAAGAACAATCAGGGGAATTACTATTTTCCGTACATTCCATCATTCGTTATTTTGGAATGGAGGGTGTTTTTGAAAAGACTCCTTTAAATCGGGCGTGGAGAAATTTATGTACTGCAAGTCAACATGCATTTTTAACTCCTTAAGTAAGTAATAAAACAACTCACTATAAATACACAGCTAGTAAACTTATAGTGAGTTGTTATGTTTATATACATAAAGTTTAGGCAATTCTGGGTCGTCTTTTACTAAACTATCATTCGAGTACTTGCGCAGTTCCTTATACATATAAAAGTCACCAACTGCACCTGCGATTAAAAATGCACCTAGAATGACTAATAGATTGTTATCAAGTGTAAAACCAATCACGGAAGGTATAACACCAGTAGTCCAAAAAGGAAGCATTAAGGCTTTTTTCATTGCACTATTTTTTAGTAGTCTCGTTGTGGTGGCATATGCAATACCTAGCTTCAAATTAACTCCGTAGTCGAGTTCTTTTAGTTTAACTTTTCCAAATAGAACAAAACCTAATAAATGAAAAACTTCATGTAAAAAAATTAAACTAAAATAGCCTAATACAAATATTATAAAAGTCCAAAAGGTTATGGAAACAGAGATCCTTTGGTGAAGAAGGCTGTTCAGTAAGATAAAAGCAATGGTTAATAGTAAAGTAGCCCAGAGGTTTGCTTTTGCAATTTTCCTCATATCTATTTCAATGACTATAGGTTTCGTTAAGTAATCCAAAATCTCCCTCCTTATCTTTATTATTATAACTGAAGTTATAAATGAAGTGGACTTGATATTCCTTGTTGCAGTATTTTTTTATGTATGATACAATTCACAGATGTGAGTAATTAAATTATTCACTCCTTGCTCCCTGTTAACAGGAGAGCCTAAGTCCATAAGGAGGTGCAAAATAAAGATGAGAAAGTATGAATTAATGTACATCATTCGCCCAAATATTGAAGACGAAGCTAAAAAAGCTTTAGTAGAACGTTTCAACGACGCGTTAACTTCAAATGGTGCTGAAATCATCGAAGCTAAAGAGTGGGGTAAACGTCGCTTAGCTTATGAAATCAACGACTTACGCGAAGGTTATTACCAAATCGTAAAAGTAAACGCTGGTTCAGAAGCAATCAACGAGTACACTCGTTTAGCAAACATTAGCGAAGACATTATCCGTCACATCGCTGTTCGTCAAGATGCCTAATAAATTATAAAATAAACAAAATGCTGAAAAAAGGAGGTTGTATAAGATGATTAACCGTGTCGTTATAGTTGGTAGACTAACGAAAGATCCAGAGCTTCGTTATACACCAAGCGGCGTTCCGATGACTCGTTTTACAGTTGCTGTAAATAGAGCATTTTCGAACCAACAAGGTGAACGTGAAGCTGATTTCATCGGCTGCATTGCATGGAGAAAACAAGCTGAAAACTTAGCAAACTTTATGAAAAAAGGAAGTTTGATTGGAGTAGAAGGGCGTATTCAAACAGGTAGCTTTGAAGGACAAGACGGAAAACGCGTCTATACAACAGATGTAGTAGCAGACTCAGTACAGTTCTTAGAATCTCGTAGTGGTGGTGCTGCGCAGCAGTCTTATGGATCGCAATCATCGTACGGTAGTCAACCTGGGTATGGTACAGGCCAGCCTCAATACAGCGGCCAACCACCACAACAGGATCCGTTTGGTTCATACCAACAACCTCAAAATCAGCAAAATTATACACGAGTAGATGAGGATCCATTTGCATCTAGCAAAGGACCAATAGAAGTCTCTGAAGATGACTTACCATTCTAAAGTAGCGTAGTACGATAAGTACGCTACTCCAAAAACTATATAAAGGAGGAGAAAGTAAATGGCACAACGTCGCGGAGGCCGCAAACGCCGTAAAGTTTGTTACTTCACTTCAAACAACATTACTACAATCGATTATAAAGATGTTGATTTACTTAAAAAGTTCATCTCTGAACGTGGAAAAATTCTTCCTCGTCGAGTAACTGGTACAAGTGCAAAATACCAACGTAAATTAACTACAGCTATCAAACGTTCTCGTATTATGGCATTATTACCATTCGTAGCTGAAGATAAGTAAGATCTAATAATAAGCATAACTAGGTTTTAGGACCTTAGTTGTGCTTTTTTATTTTTAACTATTTTATTTAGAACGAGTTGTTCTCTTTTTTAGAATCCAGTAGATAGATTATTGCTAAAGTAATGTAATGATTAAGAGAATCTCATTCGGGATTTTACTTGAATAGTAAGTGGTATGGGAAATGTTGGATGTTATTTATAACTCTTTCCCTTCTCGCATTTTTGTCCAATAGTAGAAAAAGTGTTACAATATACGAATGAATATATTTCTGAACTAGTAAAAAGGAAGGTTTTAAATGCCGAATAATCAAACAAAGGGACTTGCTCAAGGCGCAATGATGATTGCACTTTTTGTCGTACTAATTGCAATCTCCTTATATGTACCTCTTGTTAGCCTTATTGCTACTTTATTTGCACCTTTACCACTTGCATGGTATAGCGCTAACTATGATCGTAACCAATCACTATTTGTGGCCATTGTTGCCTGTGCCGTAACTTTTTTTATTGGTGGGCTATTAATATTGCCATTTTCATTTATCTTTGCTTCAGTAGGAGTCGTAATAGGTATTTGTTTACGACTTAAAAAAAGCAAATTGTTTTTATTAATGTCAACGGGCATTACGGTATTAGTAACATTTGCAATTGACTATATGATTACATTGAGATTATTTGAAATTGATTTTATTAAAGAATCAATGAAAATGTTGCGTACTAGTTACGAACAATCTATACAACTTACCCAGAACATGACAGGACAATCCCCAATAAAGGCAGAGGATTTAGAGCTAGTATTTGTAACATTGGAAATTACAATCCCAGCTGCAGTAACGCTATCGGCGTTTGGATTAGCGTTTGTAATCATTTCGATTATTTTACCTATTTTAAAAAGATTAAAGGTTACAGTACCTAAATTTAGTGCGTTTAAAGATTTAAAACTACCGCGCTCGGTACTTTGGTACTACTTAATTGTATTATCCATTAATCTGTTTATTCATCCAGAACTTGGGTCAGCTTTATATGTTATCTGTTTAAATTTATCATTGATATTATGGGTTTTACTTACAATACAAGGTATATCTTTTATTCATTACTTTCTAGATAAAAAGTTCAAGGCTACGAACGTTGTCAAAATTCTTATTACATTAATAGCAATACCGTTCTACTCTTTTGTCATTTTAATTGGAATTATAGATTTAGGGTTCGATATTCGCTCACTAGTTAAAGATAAGGTTCAGAAGTAAGGAGCTGATCAGATGGATACTTATAGGAAAAGACCAATACGACATCCACTTTGGTATCTTTCGATAATTGGACTAGTAGCAGTAATTTTACTGATGGTTTGGAATATTTGGATTGGCTTAGCTTTTGTAATTGTCTTAACCATCGGGCTTGTGTATGCATGGAAAGTAGAAAAAATTGCTTACGATACAACAGAGAAGTATATAGAATCTCTCTCTTATCGCATGAAAAAAGTTGGGGAAGAAGCACTATTAGAGATGCCAATCGGTATACTTCTAATAAATGATAAACATATCATTGAATGGGCAAATCCATTTATGTTAAATATCCTTAATGTAGAAACCCTTTTGGGAGAAGAATTATTTACACTTTCAGATGATTTGCGCCAATTAACAAAAGTTGAAGAGATGCATGAATTCATTGTAACTATTAATGAAAGAAAGTATAAAGTCATAAACAAGCAAACAGAAAGGCTTTTATACTTCTTTGACGTAACAGAACCATTAAAGATAGAAGAAAAATACTATGCTGACCGTACAGTGATTGCTATTTTATTTATTGATAATTATGATGAAATTACAAAAGGAATGGACGATCAAACGAGAAGTTTAACAAATACATTAGTAACTTCAATCATTAATAATTGGGCTGCTAAATTTGGTATATATGCAAGGAGAATTTCATCAGATCGTTTTTTAGCTATATTAAATGAATCCATTTTAAACGAAATTGAAAATGGTAAATTTGCAATATTAGATGATATACGAGAAAAGACTTCTCAAAAGAATCTGTCCTTAACATTAAGTATAGGGGTTGGTGCTGGTTCTTCTTCACTAATTAAACTTGGTGAACTTGCACAATCAAGCTTAGACCTTGTATTAGGGCGTGGTGGCGATCAAGTCGCTATTAAACAACCAAATGGAAAAGTAAAATTCTATGGTGGGAAAACAAATCCTGTTGAAAAACGAACACGCGTAAGAGCACGTGTCATATCGCATGCCTTACAGGATTTAATACAAGAGAGCGATCAAGTCTTTATCATGGGACATAAAAACCCTGATATGGACGCAATCGGTGCTAGTATGGGCGTTCGTAAAATGGTTGAAAAGAATAAGATTAAAGGCTATATCGTCGTGAATCCGAATGAATTAAATGGTAGTGTTAGTCGCTTGATGCAAGAGATTGAGAAAAGCACAGACATATATGAAACTTTTATTACACCTGAAGAAGCTCTTGGAAAAATGACTGAAAAATCCTTACTAGTAGTTGTTGATACTCATAAACCTAGCTTAGTGATTAATCAACATGTGCTGGACCGTTGTGAAAAGGTTGTTATTATTGATCATCACCGTAGAGGGGAAGACTTTATTGAAAACCCTACTCTTGTATATATGGAACCATATGCCTCTTCCACATGTGAACTTGTTACAGAGTTATTAGAGTACCAGCCAGAGAACAATAAAATCTCGAATCTCGAAGCAACGGCATTATTATCTGGTATTATTGTGGATACGAAAAGCTTTACGTTGCGAACGGGAGCTAGAACATTTGAAGCAGCTTCATATTTACGAACTTATGGAGCAGATACAATATTAGTTCAGAGATTATTAAAAGAAGATGTAAGTACCTATATTGAACGCTCAAAAATTATCCAAACAGTTGAGTTTATTTATCCTGGTATTGCAATCGCACATGGTGAAGAGAGTCGATTCTATGACTCGGTTCTTATCGCACAAACGGCAGACATATTATTAGCGATGAAAGACGTATCGGCATCGTTTGTTATTGCACATCGACCAGATGGATTAATAGGAATTAGTGCAAGATCGCTAGGTGAAATAAATGTTCAACTCATCATGGAGAAGCTTGGCGGTGGCGGACATTTAACGAATGCAGCATGTCAAATGGATGCTGAAACTATATCAGAAGCACGTCAATTATTGAAAAAAGCTATTATTGAAACGTATGAAGGGAGTAATGAAGAATGAAAGTAGTTTTCTTAAAAGATGTTAAAGGAAAAGGAAAAAAAGGTGAAGTAAAAAATGTAGCGGACGGCTATGCACATAACTTCTTAATTAAGAACGGTTTTGCAGTAGAAGCTTCTAAGCAAGCTCTTAGTCAATTAGAGGGTCAACAAAAATTAGAAGAAAAAAATGCAGCGGCTGAATTACAAGCGGCAAAAGATTTAAAAGAGCGATTAGAACAACTTACAGTAGAAATAAATGCCAAATCTGGAGATGGTGGTAGACTATTCGGTTCTGTATCAACTAAGCAAGTTGCAGAAGCACTTCAAAAAGCACACGGAATTAAGATTGATAAACGTAAAATGGAAAGTGAAGGAATTCGTTCTTTAGGCTTTACAAATATTCCTGTGAAACTCCACCCAGAAGTAAAAGCGACTTTAAAAGTTCATGTAAAGGAAGAAGCGTAAGGAGAGAATGGTATGAGTGATGCCATGATGGACCGCGTTCCACCCCATAACCATGAAGCAGAGCAGTCTGTTTTAGGTGCTATATTTTTAGATCCAAATGCTTTAATTACAGCTTCTGAAATTTTAGTTCCAGACGATTTTTATCGTATTAGTCATAAAAAAATCTTTGAAACGATGCTTTATTTAAGTGATCATGGAAAACCAATAGATTTAGTTACTGTAACAGAAGAACTATCGAGTAAAAAAGAGCTTGAAGATGTTGGGGGACTTTCTTATTTAACGGAACTAGCTAATGCAGTACCTACTGCTGCTAACGTGGGCCATTATGCGAAAATCGTAGAAGAAAAGTCCATTTTGAGACGTTTAATTCGTGTTGCAACGAGTATCGTTGAAGATGGTTATACAAGAGAAGATGAAGTTCAAGCACTATTATCAGAAGCTGAAAAGAAAGTAATGGAAGTGTCCAATCGCAAAAATGCTGGAGACTTCAAACATATCAAAGATGTACTTGTTAATACGTATGATAATATTGAACAGCTACAGAATAGAAAAGGTGACGTTACAGGAATTCCTACAGGATTTAAAGATTTAGATCACATGACTGCGGGGTTTCAACGTAACGATTTAATTATTGTTGCTGCACGACCTTCTGTAGGGAAAACAGCATTCGCCCTAAACATTGCGCAAAATGTAGCGATCAGAGCTGGTGAAAATGTAGCGATCTTTTCTCTCGAAATGGGAGCAGAACAATTAGTTATGCGTTTGCTTTGCGCGGAAGGGAATATTGATGCTCAAGCTTTACGTACAGGTGCTCTTAGTACAGAGGACTGGGGTAAATTAACAATGGCCATGGGTAGCTTATCGAATTCAGGCATTTTTATTGATGATACACCAGGGGTACGTGTTAGTGAATTAAGAGCAAAATGTCGACGTCTTGCACAGGAACATGGACTTGGGATGATCCTCATTGACTATCTTCAATTGATTCAGGGAAGTGGTAAACCAGGCGAAAATCGTCAACAAGAGGTTTCTGAAATTTCCCGTTCCTTAAAAGCTTTAGCTCGTGAGCTTAAAGTGCCGGTAATTGCGTTATCACAGTTATCTCGTGGTGTTGAACAACGACAAGATAAAAGACCAATGATGAGTGATATCCGTGAATCTGGAAGTATAGAACAAGATGCGGATATTGTAGCGTTCCTTTATCGTGATGATTACTATGATAAAGAGACTGAAAACAAAAACATGATTGAAATTATCATAGCTAAACAACGTAATGGTCCAACTGGTACAGTTACCCTAGCATTTAAAAAGGAATTTAATAAATTCATTAATATTGACTGGTCGCAACATCCACAATACCAGGCGCAAGAATAAAAACTAAAGTGATGATAGACTTCAAATATCTCAAATAGAACACGAACATTTATTAATTTGGTATATTAATATGTTCGTGTTTTTTCATTTTCTTCATTGACTACACAATTAATCATTGTTACAATAATTCTGTTTGGTAAACAAAAAAAGAACGAACTTTTCAAGCAAGAAATAATATTAATGCTTGTATAAATAATGGAATAAGGCGCAAAGCGTCTTTGGAGGTGCTCACATGACATCAGTAGTAGTTGTTGGAACACAGTGGGGAGATGAAGGGAAAGGTAAAATCACTGACTTTCTCTCAAAAAAAGCAGACGTAATTGCACGTTTTTCTGGCGGAGATAATGCGGGTCATACAATTAAAATTGGCCAAGAAACATATAAATTGCACTTAATTCCATCAGGTATCTTTTATCAAGATAAAACTTCAATAATGGGTAACGGTATGGTGATTAATCCTAAATCACTAGTGACGGAATTAAAAGGCTTACAAGATCGTGGTATTGATACATCAAATTTACGTATTTCAAACCGTGCTCAAGTAATCCTTCCATATCATATCTATCAAGATAAAGTTGATGAGGCTTCACGTGGGGATAAGAAAATCGGTACAACTGCAAAAGGTATTGGTCCATGTTACCAAGATAAAATTGCACGTATGGGTATACGTATAGCTGATTTATTAGATCGTGAAGTATTTGAAGAAAAACTTCGTGATAACCTAGAAAAGAAAAACCGTCTATTTGAGAAATACTATGAAGTAGAAGGATTAAAGTTCGAGGACATTTTCGAAGAATATTATGGATATGGGCAAGAAATTGCACAATATGTAACAGATACTTCTAAAGTGTTAAACGATGTTATAGATGAAAATGGACGAGTATTATTTGAAGGTGCTCAAGGTGTAATGTTAGACGTAGATCATGGTACTTATCCGTTCGTTACATCTTCAAACCCTGTTGCTGGTGGTGTTACTACTGGTACTGGAATTGGACCTTCACATGTTTCACGTGTTGTAGGAGTATGTAAAGCGTATACATCACGTGTTGGAGATGGACCGTTCCCAACAGAATTATTTGATGATGTTGGTCATCAAATTCGCGAAGTAGGTCGTGAATATGGTACAACTACAGGTCGTCCGCGTCGTGTAGGTTGGTTTGACTCTGTCGTAGTTCGCCATTCACGTCGTGTAAGTGGTATTACAGATTTAGCTTTAAACTCTATAGACGTATTATCAGGTCTTGAAACAGTGAAAATATGTACGGCTTACGAATACAATGGTGAGGTTATTACTGAGTATCCAGCTAGTTTACATATACTTGAAGCATGTAAACCAGTGTATGAAGAACTTCCAGGTTGGTCAGAAGATATTACAAGTATTCGTACATTAGATGAACTACCTGAAAATGCACGTAAATACGTTGAGCGCATTGTAGAACTTACAGGTATTAAATTAATGACATTCTCAGTTGGCCCGGCACGTGAGCAAACTAACGT
>JAPSJC010000023.1:0-11753 GCA_031178355.1 Ureibacillus sp. | reverse complement strand
CAAACTAACGTTGTAAACCCTATCTGGGAATAATAGAAACTAACTACTAATGGTTTAGACTATTAGTAGTTTTTACTTTATTACGTTAGTTCTGCGCGAAAGCAAGGCGACAGCTGCAAACTAACGTGGTTAATCCAATTTGGGATTAAGTATTTCAAGCTCCACAAGAAACTCTTCATCAGGAGTTTTCTTCTTAAACACGTTAGTTCTGTGCGAAAGAGAAGCGACAGCAACAAACTAACGTGGTAAACCTAACTGGAATTAGACATCTAAAGGAGATTCTTCCTTTAGATGTTTTTTGTTTGAAAAAGCTGAAATTAGAAGACCTATTAAGTAGAGAGATTGATTGAGATGCCTACATTCCGCCATTCAATACTTTATTTAGAACTAATAATAATTCTAGGCGTAATGCAAATATGTCAACCCCAATAACACCATAATGGTTCTATAGGTTATTTGTCCTATTGTAAGCTTTTAGCTATGAATAACACCTTGCTCCATAAATAACTCCAAGTATAAAGAATTCTTATTTAATTATATTAATTAACTAGGAAAAATAAGACATCAAGGTTACTCAAAATTAACCATTCTAATAAGCTTGAATACTATTAACTAGAGGTTCTATTAAACTTCTCTTAAGTGAGTTGATCTAATATACAAAAGTAAAAAATTATTAGTTTCCAATAATAGGACTATATATAAAGGAACTTTTTATTTTGTAACAAAAGATATGCAAATAATACATTTACATTACAAAAGCCTCAAACTATACCACTCTATTTGGGATTATGGTACAGTTTATTAGTGAGAAATTAATCAGATAAAATAACAACCTTTTATATATAGTAGACTTTGGAAGGGGCTTTAAAATGAGTTCGAAATGGAACAAAAAAAGAGACTTTACAAAGCAACAAACAAATAGTCTTTTACAAAATCATAAGGGTATGATGAAAACAGCAGCCGTATCTGCAATTTTATTATCTAGTGTTACATTTAACTTAGCGCTTGCTAAAGGCTCTGAAGAAAGTGGATCATTAGATAAAATATACCATATTTATTTAGCAAAAGATTACATAGGTGCAGTATCAAATGCTGAAGCAGTAGAAGAAATTATTGAAGAAAAAGAAAAAGAAGCGAAGACAAAGTATACAGACTTCACTGTGGATGTTGAATCTAGTATTTCAATTATTCCAGAGCAAGTATTTTCATATAAAACAAACGATGCTGAAGTTATAAAAATCCTTAATGAACAACTAGTGCCAAAAGCAGATGCTTATGGGTTAAGTGTTGGTGGACAGCCGGTCGTATATTTGAAAGATAGTAAAGATTTTGATGAAACTTTACGTTTACTAAAGCTTCAATTTGTAACTGAGCAACAGCTAGCAGAATTAGAGGCAAATAAGCAATCAGGTGAACCACTTCCTGCGTTAAAAGTGGGTCAAACTAGAATTTTAGATATAAAAATTGAGGATGTAACAGGTTCTAAGACGCAAGCGCTTCCTACTAATATATTAACTCCTAAAGAAGCAGTTCAATTTTTACAAACTGGTACATTAGAAAAAGAGTTATATAAAGTAAAAGAGGGCGATGTACTAGGATCTATTGCAATAAAACACGATTTAACAACTGCCGGCTTATTAAAACTAAACCCTGATTTATCAGAAGATTCATTACTTCAAATTGGACAACAGATCAATGTTACGGTAGAAAAACCATTAGTTAATGTTGAAGTTGTACAAGAAAAACGAGTAAGTGAAAAAATAGATTACAAAGATATCGTAAAAGAAGATGCATCCATGTACAAAGGTGAAAAAGTAGTTGTACAAAAAGGTGCATTTGGTGAAAAACAAGTCTCTTATTTAATGACAAAAGTGAATGGTAGTGTAGCTAAGAAGTCAGTCTCCGAAGAAAAAATTCTTAAAGAGCCTGTAAATTCTATTGTTAAAGTTGGTACAAAAGTAATTTCATCTAGAGGTACAGGTGAATTTATTTGGCCAGCAAGTGGTGGCTATGTCTCTAGTGGTATGGGTTCTCGTTGGGGCGCGTACCATAGAGGGATAGATATTGCTGGACCATCAAACTATAATATTAAAGCAGCAGATAATGGTGTTGTTACTGCAGCAGGTTGGGATGGCACATACGGTTATCGCGTCATTATTAACCACAACAACGGATATCAAACTCTATATGCACATTTATCTAGAATTGATGTTAATGTAGGTCAAGTTGTTCCTCAAGGCTCTATTATTGGAATCATGGGTTCGACAGGTCGATCTACTGGAACACACTTACATTATGAAGTTCATAAAAATGGATCTATAGTTAATCCACTATCATATTATTAATACCACTTCAAATAAAGACAGTCCGTTTCTTTTGGACTGTCTTTTCATTTTATATACGTTAGGAAACATAGCGAGTAATTGAAGAGTAGTTCAGTTATAGTACCTTTAGTTGTACTGTATTTTTTGACCTAAGTTGCTTTTTTTTCACATATTGCTGTTTGGATAAAAACTTTTCTAATATATTTCTTATTGGTAAGTAATATAATTCACACTAATTCCCGAAGTGATGATAAGATAGAATTGTATAGGAAATAGTTATATGGACGGATTATTTCCCAGAAAATATTTTCATATTGTTTGATATAATGATAGGAGATGTTTTCTTTACTTTATTAACTATTTTTATAATGTACAATGCTAAGTTAAAGAAAATGAGTTCTTGTTTAAAATGTATTTAATAAGTGTAAAAATGAATTACACATCTGGCAGATAGTCTGATTGATTTAAAGAAATAGATAAAATTATATAACGAAGATGAATTTATATAAAAAAGAACAGAAGGAGAATGACTATGACAAAAACAATTTTAGTTGTTGACGATGAAAAACCAATTGCAGATATTTTGCAATTTAATTTAATAAAAGAAGGTTACCATGTAATCTGTGCCTACGATGGCGAGGAAGCTCTGCAAAAAGTAGAAGAATCTCAACCGGATTTGATGTTATTAGACATTATGCTTCCTAAAAGAGACGGAATGGAAGTTTGTCGTGAAATTCGTAAAAAATATGACTTTCCAATTATTATGCTAACAGCAAAAGGCTCTGAAATAGATAAAGTACTTGGACTTGAAATGGGAGCAGATGATTATGTAACAAAACCATTTAGTACACGTGAGTTAATTGCGCGTGTGAAAGCAAATATGCGAAGACTTCAAGTGAACACGTCTGCACAAGATGTGAAAGAAGTATCTAATGATATCGAAGTTGGTTCACTAGTAATTCAACCAGATGCCTATTTAGTATTAAAACGCGGAGAAGCAATTGAGCTTACACATCGTGAGTTTGAACTGATTCATTATTTAGCAAAACATATTGGTCAAGTAATGACTCGAGAACACTTACTACAAACGGTTTGGGGTTATGACTATTTCGGAGACGTCCGTACTGTAGATGTTACGGTTCGTCGACTACGTGAAAAAATTGAAGATAACCCAAGCCATCCAAACTGGATTGTAACTCGTCGAGGTGTAGGTTATTATTTGCGAAATCCTGAGCAGGAGTAAATTAAATGCAAAAAGTAAGTTTCTTTAAATCAATCCATGTAAAGCTTGTATTAATTTATGTACTACTTATTATTATAGCTTTACAAATTATAGGACTTTATTTTTCAAAAGAATTAGAGGAAAACTTAGAAGCAAATTTTCAAGACTCTATTTTTCAACGAATTGACCTAGTTCAATATAGTATTCGTGAAGAAATGCTTAAAGACAGGGATGAGACTTCACCATCTCTTGAGCAAAGTCTAAGTATAATTGTCCGTGAATTTGCAACGGGAGACATTAATGAGATTCGTGTAATCGATGATCGTAATCGTGTAAGAGCAACCTCCGATATTAATAATCAGTCAATTGTTGGCCAGCGTGGAAATCAAGAAATTGTTAATCAGTCCATTGCCGCACAAACATCCATTGATAAGATTGCGATTGATGCAGAAACTCAAAATCGGGTATGGATATTAGTTGCACCAATTTTTGATACAGTTGGTCCACAAGGTGAAATTTTAGGAACGATTTATATTGAATCAAATATTGAAAATGTATTTGATCAAGTTAATGATATAAACGAAATTTTTGCAGTGGGGACCGCAATCTCACTAGCTATTACTATTATTCTTGGGATTTTAATTGCAAGAACGATTACAAGACCCATTTCCGATATGAGAAAGCAGGCACAAGCAATGTCAAGGGGTAATTTCTCGAGGAAAGTTCGTGTCTATGGCAATGATGAAATTGGACAATTAGCAATTGCATTTAATCATTTAACTAACCGTCTACAAGAAGCAACATCAACTACAGAAGCAGAAAGAAGAAAACTGGCTTCGGTATTAACTAATATGACAGACGGGGTTATTGCTACAGATAGAAAAGGAAAAGTAATCCTAATCAATGACCCAGCCATAAACTTTCTGAAGATAACTAGAGAAGCCACTTTAAATCGACCTATTGCTTCAGTACTTGGCCTGGAAAAAGAGTATAGCTTTGAAGATTTAATCAATATGAAGGATTCTGTGAACTTAGATTTTAGTACTATGGAGGACCATTTAATCTTACGTGCAAACTTCTCTGTCATACAGAAAGAAACCGGATTTGTGAATGGATTAATTACAGTTTTACATGATATTACCGAACAAGAAAAGATTGAAATGGAAAGACGTGAGTTTGTAGCTAATGTTTCTCATGAGTTACGCACACCATTAACAACTATGAGAAGTTATTTAGATGCTTTAGCTGATGGTGCATGGCGTGATGAGAATATTGCACCTACATTCTTAAATGTAACGCAAACAGAAACAGAACGAATGATTCGTCTTGTAAATGATTTACTACAACTATCAAAAATGGATAGCCGTGATTATAAATTAAATCGAGAATTTGTAGAGTTTAATAAATTCTTTAATCGAATAATCGATCGGTTTGAAATGTCAAAATCACAAAATGTAGAATTTAAAAGATACTTACCAGAAGAATCTTATTTTGTAGAAATTGATACTGATAAGTTAACTCAAGTAATAGACAATATTATTTCCAATGCATTGAAGTACTCACCAGATGGTGGAAACATCCGATTTGGAGTAACTGTTCAAGAAAATCTATTGAAAATTATGGTTTCAGATGATGGTATGGGTATTCCTAAAGAAAATGTAGGTCGAATTTTTGACCGGTTCTATCGTGTTGACCGCGCAAGGTCTCGTGCGATGGGAGGAACAGGATTAGGATTAGCTATTGCAAAAGAGATGATTGAAGCACATGGAGGAAGGATATGGGCAGAGAGTGAGGAAGGAGTAGGTACGACCATTTTCTTCACGTTGCCATTTGAATTGGACGAGGCGGGTGAATGGGATTGAAAACTGTTGAATTAGTTAAATCAATATTACTAACATTCCTTGTTCTTTTAAGCCTTGTTTTGACCTTTTCTATATGGAGTTACACACCAAATCTCCAAATCATTGAAGAAAAACCAGTGAATCAAATAAAATTAGGAACTGATAAAGTTCTAAGTGATGTAGTGAAACCGTATCGGGTTATTTTTAGTGACGATGAAGGGCTTCGTGGAACTATTGGCTCAGAAGAGATTGATGAATTATTATCAACTTTAGCAAACTGGAAATCTTCTGAAGTGGGTTTTATCCAGGGGGATTTATCGAGCCAAATGATTAACAACATGATAAATGATAATCAACAAGTTACATTATTTTATGATGCAGAAGTACCTCTTAGTATCTTTAATACTTTGCATTTCTTGATACAAAATGAGGTTCCTAACGCTTCATTTAATCGGTTAATTATTGACTGGAGTAATCTATCGGCTGAAAATAGAATTACAGTTAATTTTGTTAGTACTAATAATGGCACTATTTATAATACGGATTTTACAATAAACTCCAATCATTTTATTAATACAATTATTCAACCATCCAAAAGTTTTGGTAAGTATGAAGAAATTGAGCGTACTAACGAGCTTTCTCTGTATGTACCAAAGGATCCAATCGAATTGTTAAATTTAACATATTTTATTGGTGAAATACATCCAGATAGGTTTAAAGATATACTATTTATTGAACCGAGTATAGTAGCCAGAAATATTGAGAGTGCATCATCAGAGAGGTATATCGATGGTATGGCTGTTATGACGGTTGATACAAATACTAGAATTATAAATTATGTGTATCCAGCCTCAGAAAGTATAAATGAAATATCTTCTACTAAGCTATTAAAGGATAGTTATGAATTTGTAAATGACCATGGTGGTTTTACAGGTGACTACCGATTTAAAGTGATGAACAAATTACAACATGTTGTTGAGTACCAACTATATTTACAAGGTTTACCTGTATTCAGTAGTATGACGACTACAAAGATTTCGACAACATGGGGAGATAATCAGATTTTCCGTTATCGAAGACCTTATTACTATTTAGACGCGAACATCTCATCTGAAAAGAACATTGTTCAACTTCCATCCGGGGATGAGTTAATTGAAAGTATTAAACGCTCTAAAAACATTAACCTTGAAAGTCTTGATGAGATTTATCTTGGTTATTATTTCTCCCAACGTAATGAAAATGAAAGTGTATATAATCTTGAGCCGAGCTGGTTTGGAATCATTAATGGAAACTGGGTTCGTCTCACACCTGAAATGCTAGGAGGGGATGAATATGGATTGGAGTAAGTCAAAGTCGATATTCATCGTCGTATTCCTGATATTAGACATTATCTTATTTTCCCTATATTTAAACCGTCATACGGAAGCACAAAAGGTAGAAGTTTTAGGTGAGAAAACAATTGAAGCAAGACTAAAAGAAGATAACATCACCTATAAAACATTGCCTAATATTGAAGCAGCACCATATCTATCTGGAAGTGTAAAAAGTTTTAAT
Source organism: Ureibacillus sp. (assembly GCA_031178355.1). Classification (GTDB taxonomy): domain Bacteria; phylum Bacillota; class Bacilli; order Bacillales_A; family Planococcaceae; genus Ureibacillus. The sequence goes on along the minus strand of JAPSJC010000023.1, from coordinate 4,812 downwards.
GAAGAAGAACTAAAACTCTTTAATAACCCAGAGGTCGAAATAGAAAATGATTCGAAAATTATTGTGACATTGAAAGAACCAGTTAAGGTAAGAAATATAGTTGATCCTACAAGTTATGTTGAGTTCCTACAAACGAATGTCTTAGAGAGTGCCTCATATTCATTTTGGGAAATAGATGAACTAAATAAAACAGCAACTTTTTTCCAACGTGTAGATAACAGAACAATCTATTACAATGACTATGGAATGGTGAAGATTTATTGGAATGTTGACAATGAAATTTTTATGTATGAACAAACATTGTTAGAGAATTTAGAAGTATTTGAAGAACAAAAGAATCTACTATCACCGATTCAAATACTACAATCACTTTATTCAAGAGGATTACTAAAACCCGATTCACAAATTACACAAGTAAAACTGGGATATTCGACCCTAGTACAATTAACGAGAACACAAGTGTTTGTACCAACTTGGGAAATACGTATAAAAACTAGCGATGACCGAGAAGAAGAATACTTTGTAAATGCAGTTGAAGGAAAAATCATAGATGTACAATTAAATCGTACAAATGTAGAAGAAGACGAAGAAGAATAGGGAGTAATATTATGCGTTTTAGTGTTTTAGCAAGTGGCAGTACTGGAAATGCAATTTATGTGGAAAATGATGAACATGCATTTTTAGTAGATGCAGGCTTAAGTGGCAAGAAGATGGAGCAACTATTTGCTAAAATTGATCGTAATATGAATAAATTGTCGGGCATACTTGTTACCCATGAACATAGTGATCATATAAAAGGGCTTGGTGTAGTTGCCCGAAAATATAAAGTACCGATTTTTGCAAATGAGAAAACATGGTTAGCGATGGAGGACCATATTGGAAATATTCCAAGCGAACAACGATTTTTATTTAATATGGAAACTGTTCAATCATTTGGATCTTTAAGTATTGAATCATTTGCTGTATCACATGATGCTGCAGATCCGATGTTTTATGCTTTCCATGAAAATGACCGTAAACTAGTTGTGATTACAGATACAGGATATGTAAGCGATCGAATGAAGGGTATCATCCGAGGGGCCGATTCTTATGTATTCGAAAGTAATCATGATATTGGTATGCTCCAAATGGGGCGTTATCCATGGTCGATTAAACGACGAATATTAAGTGATGTAGGTCATGTATCAAATGAAGATGCTGCTATTGCTATGAGTGAGGTAGTTTTTGAAAAGCCTACACATATATATCTATCACATTTAAGTAAAGATAATAATATGAAAGATTTAGCCCGAATGAGTGTAACACAAACTCTTCAATCTTGTGGGATTCACGCAGGTGAATACGTACAACTTCATGATACAGATGCAGAAGAACCAACTTTGTTAGTAACAGTCTAAAAAATGGGTAAACTAAGAGAACTTTGTATGTATACAAAGTTCTTTTTTATTTTCATTTTAATTCATTTTCATGTAATTTTAATGTTCAGTTTGTATCATAATGACAGAAGATAATGAAAGGATGGGAAATATGAGTTACTACAACGATAATAATAACAACCAAAATGACTCCATGAATGGTCAATTTAATAATCCTAACCATTCTACCAATCAATATAATCCAAATATACATTTTTCAACAAACCCTCAACATTCACCATTACAAGAACGGTTAAGAAGAGAGGAAGAAGAGGCAAATAAAAGAAGAGAGAAGCAGAATGGTAAAAATAAAGGTGGATATTTTGTAAGTGGATTAACTGGTGTAATAGTCGGTGCATTAGTTATGTGGCTATTACTACCATCTATGATGGGACAACTTCCTAGCAGCTCCGCAAATTCAGACGAAGAAACTGTAACATCAATTCAACAAACAGCAACGGAAGTCACTACAGATATTACAACAGCAGTGGAAAAGGTTTCTGATGCTGTCGTTGGTATAACAAATATTCAAGCGATTACAGATTTTTGGAACCAACGTTCTATGGAACAAGAGGCAGGAAATGGTTCAGGTGTGATATATAAAGTTGAAGGAGACAAAGCGTATATCATTACAAACTACCATGTTGTAGAAAACGCAAAACAATTAGAAGTGACACTTGCCGATGGAACTAAGGAAGAAGCCACACTCGTCGGTAGTGATATTTGGACGGACTTAGCAGTTGTATCAATAAATAGTGAAAATGTTGATACGGTAGCGGAATTTGGAGACTCTGATGTATTGAAACAAGGTGAATCAGTCATTGCAATTGGTAATCCACTTGGTCTAGATTTTTATGGGTCTGTTACTACAGGGGTTATCTCTGGAAAAGATCGTGCTGTCCCAGTAGATTTAAATGCAGATGGTTTTCAAGATTGGGAAACAGAAGTATTACAGACCGATGCAGCAATTAATCCTGGTAATAGCGGCGGCGCATTAATTAATATTGCTGGTGATTTAATTGGAATCAACTCCATGAAAATAGCTGAGTCTACTATCGAAGGATTAGGCTTCGCAATTCCAATTAATACAGTTATCCCAGTTATTCAGGAGCTAGAGAGAAATGGTGAAGTTAAAAGACCGACAATGGGTATTGGACTTCTCGATTTAACGGATGTACCTGCCTTTTACCAACAACAAACTTTAAAATTACCAGAAGAAGTGACAACTGGTGTAGTAGTCTCAGAAGTAATTCAAGGTTCGCCTGCAGATAACGCAGGGGTACAACAATATGATGTTGTTGTAGAAATGGATGGTGAAAAAATCGAGAATTCTATTGATTTACGCCAGCATCTATATAACGAAACGAAAGTTGGGGATACTTTAGCTATCAAAGTATACCGTCTAGGGAAACTAGTTGAATTAGAGTTGAAATTAACTGAAGGTACTAACGTTTAAAAGTAAATACATTTCAGGTATGTGGATAACTTTAGAAAGACTTAATTATTATTTACACAACGAGTAGGGGAGGAAAAGCCTTTTCTTCCCTACTCGTTTTTTGTTTGTTACAATAGGTTGTGGATAAAATAGTAACAAATGTGTATAACATTGTGGAAATTTTAGAGAGGGAAGGAGGTAAAAGATTTGGAAAAATATAGCTGCGAAACCCATATAAATCAGGCATTAGATATGTTTGTTGCGGAAACGAAGGAGTTTCCTATTTTAAATAAAATTACAGAGGATAAAGAGTTATCCACAAAATGTTCTTATTGTGAAGAACAGGCAACATATCTTGTATCAAGTAAATAACTTTACACAAGATATAGAAATGAACTGTGAGTAATGTGTATAACTTTGTGGATAAAGTGTTTGTAAACAAATTGTAAATGTTAGTAAGGTGTGCATATCTAGAATTTTGATTAAAAAATAGCTTAAAAAAATAGATTTCCCATTGATGTAACTTATTAGGGAAGTAGACATGAACACATTATTAATAATATGTAGATGAATAAGTTATGATGAATTGTAAAGGTGGATAAGTTTGTGAATATCACAATCATTTCAGTTGGAAAGTTAAAAGAAAAGTATTTAAAAATGGGTATCGATGAATATGTTAAACGTCTAGGAGGTTATGCCAAAGTAGATTTGGTTGAGGTTCCAGATGAAAAAGCGCCTGAACAGTTAAGCGAAGCTGAAATGGAGATTGTGAAGAAAAAGGAAGGCGAACGAATTCTATCAAAAATTAGTGATGGAATGCATGTTGTAGCGCTTGCCATTGAAGGGAAAATGAAGTCGTCTGAAGAAATGGCCGCAGATTTAGAATCACTCATGACATACGGTACAAGTAAGATTGCCTTTGTAATTGGTGGTTCTCTTGGTCTTCATGAAGATGTGATGAAACGCGCGGATGAAAAGTTAAGCTTCAGTAAAATGACGCTTCCACACCAACTCATGAAGCTCGTGCTGGTTGAGCAAATTTATCGAAGCTTCCGTATTATTAAAGGTGAACCGTATCATAAGTAGATGAGGTTTTTTCAAAAAGAGTAATAGCACCATCTCGATCAAGATAAGGTTTGCCATCTTAACGATGTTTTTTGCAAGTAGCTAAAAGTGAAAATTATACTTTAATGTACAAGGAATTCCTTTGGTAAAAGCTTATAACTTAATAACGCAAAACAAAAAAGTACTTGTTATGTAACTTTAACAAGTACTTATATACCCTCTTCTCAAGTCAACGTAAAGTTTGTAATAAAAACAATTAAACCAAATATTAGCTATGCTAAAGGGGCGATTTATTATTACAAAATCATATAACAGAAATCGACCCATTCAACTGAGGAGAGAAGCAAAATTTTTTGTAGGGATATTGCGATCTCTATTTATAGGTGTGAAATTATTTTTAAAAAAAGTAAAAGACAATAATAATTAATACGACAGCTCTATTTATTGATTGTACCATGGCCATTATTCAAGCTACCATTGAACTTACGATTTAACCCTTTTATAATCAAGTAAATAGGGAAAATTAATTCAAATAGACCTCCTGGAGTAAAGAGCCATATAGGTGCAGGTTCTGAGATAAGCAAAAAAATCGAATATATAAATAAACAGACATATCCTAAAATCCCTAGTCCCATCATCCATTTTGGCGCTAAACTCTTCTTCAGCAAATACCAACAATAGTAGCTGCTATATCCCCCTAGAGTCAACATAGCTAGTGAGAAGCAAAGTTCCCTGAACTTGAGAATCAATTCAATATTGGTTTGAGATATTAGTAACACGCTTATTGCTCCGATTGCTAATAAAAATCCTTCTATAAATCTTGAAAACATATATCCTTGTATAATTGTTTTATTATAAGACTTTAAAACTTTAAAATTCAACCAACCAATAATAACA
>JAPSJC010000087.1 GCA_031178355.1 Ureibacillus sp. | reverse complement strand
ACATTCACCGCTTGGTCATATAGCTCTTTTGAATGACGTACAACACGTTTTTGTGCAACAGATGCGTTGACTTCTAGTACCATAAGGCCTTTCGAAGTTTCGACGATATCGATATTAGCAAATCGTAGACCGATTGCTTTTCCTGCTTTGATGGCTAAGGCATGTAATTGTTCTTTCAGAGAATCTGGAACCTCTACTACTTGCGCACCTTTGGACAGGTTATTTTGTTGGTTTTCACCTTTTGTTTTTCCGTAAGACATTAACACTTCTCCGTCTAAATACGTACATCTGTACTCAATCGGGAAATCGTAGTAAGGGCTTAATGAAATCTCCAAATTATCTGATGAAAATTCTGCAATTGCAAACGTTAGGTCGGAATCATCAAATGCATAACATATATTTTTCCCACCGCCACCGTTGTTTTGTTTTACAACTATAGGAAAGTGGTAATTACTTTTTACATTAGATAATGTCTCTTTTGCAGTTTCGTTTGAAAACTTATAATCTGTCGGTTTCAACAGAAAATGCTCAATGGCAGGCACACCAGCCTCAAATAAATACTTAAAACACATTGCTTTGTCTTTTGCGATAAATGAAGATTGACTGCTATTTAACCCTATGTCGTAACCGAGTAGTTCGTAACGTTCAGTTTGATTGTATGGATTGGTGAATCTTACTAACCAACCGTCATAAAGGAAGTCCATATCAAACTCTAATTCCTTGGCTGTATCTAGCATTACGTTTCTAAACAGTGCTTCATCTGATAAAAGATGTAAATCTGAAAGCAATAACTGATGTGGCATACAACATGTTCCCTCTACCCTCATGTAGATTTTTAATACTGAATGAAAAACTCTTTTTTCTTTGATTCTAACATTTCCTAATACAAATACAACTTAATTTTATGTATACATAAAACATTATAAATGCCAATGAAACAATGAGATAAAAAACCAGCTTTGGTTAGTTTGGATAAGAACAAATTAATAATACATGAATAATGAAAATTTCCCCTTTTTAGTAACGGTAGAATGAAAGTCTGTACTGTTTACTATAAAGGGGTTTTTTTTTAGCGTGGAGAGATTCTCTCCAAGGAAAAGTTTTGGACAAGCTTTTATCCCAGTGGCTCAATAAGCATTCGGGAATAAAACTCCCGTTAGTTCAACTGCTTAATAACCTTCGCCATCATCTGCGCCGCAATCCTTTGCCCCCAAAACTGGTTCGTCGTTCCTGTAAAGTATAGATCGGTTTTAGGATGATAAAATGCAAAAGAACCGGTTTGTCCCCAATGGCCAATTAGTCCATTTTTAAAGTCTTTCAAGGAGATCGGTTGGTTTGCGATTCCTACACCATAAAAAAATGTCCCTGGCATAAAAAGGAACTTCCACTCTTTTAGCTCATCGAAATATTCTTTTGGGAAGAACTGTCCATTAAAGAATGCTTTTAAAAAAATCATGCATTCCTTCGCTGTCGAGACAATGCCACCTTCTGGCCCGATGGAAGACATATAATTAGGTCGGTCCATTTTCTTTTCTTTGTAATAGAAAGTAGATGGTCGTGAATCTTTCGGATCTTCATATAAGTACGTATTTTCTAATTGTAGTTCATCGAAAATGATTTCTTTGAACGTTGTATGGATGTCTTTTTCCGTGATGGTTTCAATAATCTTTCCTAGTATTTGAAAATTTGTATCCGAATATTGAACCTTTTGACCAGGGGCAAATTTTGGTTTCATTTGTTTCACTGCTGTTAACTCTCTGTCGAAGCTCCAGCTCTGGTCTATCCCTGCTAGTAATTCTTTTGTTGCGGCGGAGGAAAAGTAATCAGGAATTCCGGAAGTGTTGGACATTAAATGTTTGATGGTGATGTCTTTGGAGTAATCTTTGCTTTTATAGACGTGTAGTTGATGGAGAATGTCGTCAGAAAAATATTGAGAGATTTTATCATGTAGGTTGAGACGATTTTCAGATCTTAATTTTAGTATGACTGCCGTGACGTATAGTTTGGTAACACTTGCAATGAAATAGGGTTCATCTGTCGTTAGATTTCCAGCTGCGGATATGTAAGATAATGAATTATCTCCACTTTCAACAGCTAATACAACACCAAAAATGTTTTTCCTCGATGTTGCCTCTGTTACTAAATCATCAATAAATGATGGCTCAATTGTACTAAACATTGGACTAGCCTCCTCGTTTTATCATGTATAAACACTTCAATCTTTGAAACGTCACGCATTAGATATATACGATTGATTTTTGTTTAAGTTTCAAAATTTTCCAGGAGAAATTGGATTAATTAAGGCAACGGGTGAAGTCGCGGGAGGAGTTTGTGTTTTATTACATTAAACGTTCCTATAATGGAAATGAAATTACTTAATAGGATATAAACGGTACTACCCATGCTTAACCAATTAACTACCTAAATCATAAAGTGAACAGACATGGAATCTCCATAATAAGCTATTACCAATCGTACTTTGAGATAATTAGATTAGATGGTAAAATAGATTATTGAGAAAATTTAGCCTATTTAATTTGAATAAATTTGACCGAACCGATTACATTATTCATTACATAATAGATAAATAGCATCTAAGAATTTGGATAGGAGAGAGACATGTGATCAATATTGTACGAATTGGGAGTGCCTTTATAGGCGTGATTGTGGGTGCTGGATTTGCTTCTGGGCAGGAGATTTTACAGTACTTTACGAGTTTTGGAACACTCGGGATTTTAGCAGCAATTATGTCAACGGTTCTATTTTCTTATTTAGGTATGGTCCTTGTGTGGCTAGGAAGTCATACGAAAACAACATCTCATAAAGATGTGATTTTTCGAATTAGTGGACGATATCTTGGAACGGTGATTGATTACATATTGCTCTTTACGTTGTTTGGGGTAGGAGTTGTAATGATTGCAGGAGCTGGTTCTAACCTTAACCAACAATTTGGTCTACCGTTTTATGTGGGGACAACCTTGATGACGATTCTCGTGATTTTAACGGGCTTTTTGAAAGTGAACCGGGTCGTTTCCATTATTGGTAGTATTACGCCTGTTCTCATAGCTTTTGTTGTTTTTGTCGCGATATATAGTTTCATAACGATGGATGGCTCTTTTGCTTCGCTTAATCAGGTTGCACAGTCAATCCCCACTACGCTGCCAAACTGGTTTATTTCCAGTGTGAATTATGTTTCCTTTAATGTGGCGGTTGGAGCTTCGATGGCGATTGTTATGGGTGGGGTGGAAAAGAATCCTAAAACCGCGGCGATTGGTGGATTAGTTGGAGGTCTTGTTTTAGGGCTTTTAATCATCTTAATGCATCTAGCGATATTTTCTAAAATCGAAGAAGTGGGCACTCTAGATATGCCTATGCTTGGGATTGTAAATAATGTTTCCCCGGTACTAGGGACTGTAATGGCGTTGGTGATCTTTGGAATGATTTATAATACTGCAATGGGCATGTTTTATGCATTTACAGCTCGTTTTGCAGAGTCAGGAACAAAGAAATTCAAAACGTTTTTTGTCATCACAATGATCGTCGGCTATCTAGCAAGCTATGTCGGCTTTACTGGCCTTGTCGCCTATTTTTACCCATTGATTGGGTACTTAGGGATCATCTTAATGTTTGCTCTTGGTATTGCTCCGATTATTATTAAAAAGCAGGATAAGAAACAGCAGGATGAAAATATGTAGGAAAACAAAAGCGCAAACCTTTATTAAATAAAGGTCTGCGCTTTTTTGTATTTCTAACTAAACATATTAATCGTCGTAATAATAATCGGTACAGCGAACACATCGATTAGGAAGGCACCGACGATTGGTACGATGAGGTAGGCTTTACGAGATGGACCGAATTTATCAACAGCTGCTGACATATTGGCCATTGCATTAGGTGTAGCACCAAGACCGTGACCAAGGAATCCGGAAACCATGATTGCTGCATCGTAGTTTTTCCCAAGTGCGCGGAAGAGAATAAACATCGCAAATAATACGATGAAGACAACTTGAGCTAGTATAATAATAAACAATGGAAGCGCCAATTCTGCAATCTCCCATAACTTAATGCTCATGAGTGCCATCGATAAGAAAATACCAAGCGAAACGTTCCCAATTAAACCGATTTCTTTCATGTTAATAGCTTGTGGGCTGATGCGGTCAACGATGTTACGAACGATAACTGCTACAAACATTGCCCCAACATAACCAGGTAATGCGAAGCCTGTTGCATTAGAGAACCATTCTCCAAGAAACGTTCCTGCTGCCATACAGAAAGTTATTAAAAATACTTGAACCATAAATGACTTTTCTGAAACAGGACGTTCCGCTTTTTCAACATATTCTTCTGTTTCTTCCGTTGATGGTTGTAAGTTAAACTTACGAACTAAGTATTGTACAACAGGTCCACCAACGAGACCTCCAGCTACTAATCCACAGGTTGCTGCAGCCATCCCAATCGATAGGGCAGAGGAAACACCAAGACCTTCAATTGTTTGTCCGTAAGCAGCAGCTGCACCATGACCACCTTCCATGGAAACAGCTCCTGCCATTACACCAAGTAATGGATGAAGACCTAGTACTTGTGCTAAAGAAACACCAATCACATTTTGCATTAACGCTAAAAATCCACATGCTAACCAATAGATGATGAGTAACTTTCCACCTAACTTCACAAGTTTAAAACTTGCCCCAAGACCAACAGTGGTAAAGAACGTAATCATGAAGATGGACTGTAAAGATGTATCTAATGTAATTTCAATAATGCCAAAACTCTTTAAAGCTGTTGCTAATATAGCGAATAGTAAGCCCCCAACAACAGGAGCAGGTATACAGTATCGATTTAAAAAATTTACCCTTTTAACTAAAAATGCCCCAATTAGAAATAACGTAACGGCTAAACATAGCGTCGTAATTTGATTTAGTGCCATCATATTCCCCCTTTGTTTTATTTGAAACTATTGATAATCACTTCATTAATAAAGTAAGCTCCTAGTTTTGCAGTTCGATTGTCCACATCAAGTGATGGATTAACCTCACAAATACTGAAGCTAACTGTTTTTTGATGCGAAACCATCTTGCGTAAAATATCGCGAACCTTTAGAGCAGGTAGACCAAATGGTGAAGGTGCACTGACTCCAGGTGCTTCTGAAGCACTTAACACATCCATACAAAGTGTAACAAGTAACACATCATGTGCATCCATAAAGTTCTTTAACCCTTGGGTAAACTCGGTTGAATCCAATTGCTCATCTAAGAAATATTGGACGTTGTACTGATCAGCTGTATTGAACAATGCTGTTGTATTTCCATATTGTTGAATGCCACAGACGAAATAGCTCGCATTTGGGTCTTCATCTAAAATTTGTTTAAACATGGTTCCGGATGAAGTACCAATGTCATATGATCGCATATCAAAGTGTGCATCAATATTCAGTAAACCGATGGAAGCATCTGGTCCGACTGCTTTTCTCACACCCAAATATTGGCCATATAAAGTTTCATGACCACCGCCAAGTATAATCGCCTTTCCGTTTATTAGAATATTGGCTACTTTATTACCTAGTTCTTCCTGTGCAAGCTCTAAGTCATGATCATCGCAAATGACATCCCCGAAATCGATTATAGATTTACTTTTAGTTTGATCGCGCCATGGTAACGATGATAACTGCTTCCGTAATGCAATCGGTGCGTATTTTGCTCCAATTCTACCTTCATTCCGGCGTACACCTTCATCACATGCAAAACCAATTAGTCCAATTGAGCCTTGTTCAGGTGCATCAGAGTTCAACTGAATTACTTGATGATAGCGAAAATATGTTGGATCTGTTTCATGATCAATACGACCTTTCCAAATCTCTGAATCTGCTTTTCTATACATAGAGTCCACCTTCTGAAAACTGAAAATTATATATTTTCATTATATTAACGGTTATTTATAATAACAAATACTTATTTTTTATAATATAATAGTTTCAAACTATAAATGAGGTGGGGAAATGGATTTACGGAAGATGTATTACTTTGATTCAACGGTCAGATATAAAAGTTTTTCGAGAGCAGCAAAGGCCCTACATATTTCACAGCCTTCATTGAGCAATGCGATTAAAACATTGGAAGAAGAAATCGGTGCGCCACTCATTGAACGAACGACAAAACAATTTCGGTTAACAGAGTTGGGTATTCAATTTTACGAACGATCAAAAGGTTTAATTTCTCAATTCGAGTTAATGGAAACGGAGCTTAAAGAGATCGCGAAGGGCGAAAATATCGAAATTCGTTTAGGGATGATTGAATCGGCGAACTACCTGTTTTCGCAAGTAATCCTTGAGTACCGAAAACTATACCCATACAATCAAATCACATTAAGAGATACATTGTATAATCAAACCGTTCGCCAGGCGTTAGTAGAACTAGATGTGCACGGAGTGATTACAAATCAACATATTGTGGATGCTGAAATAAAAAGTGAACTACTATATAACGAGCCCTATGTGGTATTAGTAAAAAGGGACCACCCATTTGCAACAAACGAGAAAATCTTACTTACAGACTTTGCGGAACAATCCTTAATCATAGGGATGCCAGAATTTCAAACGAGCGCGCAAATCCTAAAAGTATTCGAACAGGAAAAGATAATACCTAACATCCAATATAAAATCGAACGTTTTGAAATGATCAAGGTGCTAGTAGAAGAAGGATTAGGAATTGCCATCCTACCTAAACACTATGTGTCACAGCATTTATCGGACAACCTAGTAACGCGTCCAGTACATAATGAATATCTCAATCGGAATGTATACTTATGTACAATGAAAGATCGCACGTTCCCGGAGAGTATTTTAAAATTGTTCGAGCTGATTAGGAAGATGGGGTGAGGGGGGAATAAAATGGGGTCGCCCTGAAATTTTAACTTTCAAGACAACCCCATATGCACTATTTAGTGAAATTCACTTTTTGATCTAATGATCCTTCAAAAACAACCTCGCTTAATTCTTTTCTGCCATTTGGTTGCTCACGTTGTTGTAAAGCTTCTGAAAGGGCTTCTTTTTCCCCTTGATAACCAATTGCAATGACTCCTTGAATGTCATATTCAGCTGGGATATCAAGAACTTGACGGGCCTTCTCAGCATCAATTCCAGCCATAAAGTGGGTAATTAATCCATGAGCAGTTGCTTGTAAAGCTAAGTTTGCACAAGCCATCCCCGTATCAAAAGCGTGGAATTTATATACTTTTTCATTTTCCGTTTTTCTTGAAAGTGCCATAGCTAATACAGGTGCTTTACGACACCAAGCTAGGTTACCTTCTAATATAAATGAATGGAACTTCGCTTGATCTTCTACTGAACGAGCGACAATGAAAGTCCAAGGTTGTGAATTATTAGCTGATGGAGCCCATCTAGCTGCTTCGAATAAACTAAACAACAATTCATCCGCAACCGGTTTTTCTAAAAATGAACGAGGTGACCATCTGTTGATAAAAAGTGGGTCAATAGGAAATGTTGGTTTTCGAAATTCTTCAACTGTTTTCTGATCTTGTACTGTCGTCATATGTATCCTCCTAGAATTTGTATAAACTTATATCGCAATAATTATATAACAATTAGGATAGTATTCAAGAAAGGGGACTTGGAGACGGTAGGGGTGCTGAAAAATAGAGTTTTAGAAATGTTCCTGAAAGTAACCGGGGAAGCCCATTATAGTGTCTAGAACCTGCTGACTCTAGACAGTTTATCGAGAGAGTGCCCGGAATTCTGTCACTAAACCTTCTGATACGTGACACTTTACCGGAGAAGCCTGATATTTTGTCAAGAAACGTGCAGACTCTAGACAGTTTATCGAGAGTGCCCGGAATTCTGTCAAGAAACCTTCTGATACGTGACACTTTACCGGGGAAGCCTG
>JAPSJC010000022.1 GCA_031178355.1 Ureibacillus sp. | reverse complement strand
AAAAACTTTGAAGTAAGGATTTGACGACCAAATACCATCCATCCACTAAAACAAATAATAATATTTTAAACGGTAGTGAAATCATTACTGGTGGTAACATCATCATCCCCATTGACATAAGGACACTCGCAACAACCATGTCTATAACTAAGAATGGAATAAAAATCATAAACCCAATTTGGAAAGCAGTTTTAATTTCACTTAAGGCAAAGGCAGGAACGAGCATCGTTAAAGGTATATCTTGAATTGTTTCTGGACGCTCTGCTTGACTATAATTCATAAATAGTTCAAGGTCTTCCTGCCTTGTATGCTTGGCCATAAAGTCTTTAAATGGTGCTGCAGCTCGATCATAGGCCTCTTCTAATCCAATTTCTTCATTAAATAATGGTTGTAATGCTTGGTCATTCACCTGTTGGAACGTTGGTGCCATAATGAAAAATGTTATAAATAATGCAAGCCCTATTAGCACTTGGTTTGGTGGCATCGTATTAGTTGCTAATGCCGTTCTTGTAAAAGATAACACGATCATGATTCGTGCAAAGGAAGTCATTAAAATCAGTATGCTCGGTGCAAGCGAAAGAACTGTTAAAAGAAGTAATAATTTAATTGAAGTAGAGACATTGGTTGGATCGCTGTCACCAAAGAACGAGATAAAATCTTGCATTACTTATCGCGCTCCTTTTCTTTCCATTTCTCCAATTCGTTTTTGCGATTTGTCTTAATATCGGATAGGCGCTGATTTAAAATTTCTCCGAATGATGTTTGTTTTACTTCTTCATCAGTCTTTTTCATTCTTGTATTTAGTTTCTTGACGAGCTCTACGAAATAAGGTGAAGTTACAGAGAATGACTGTCTTTCATTAAAGTCGTTAATTAATTTTTCAATTTCCTCGGGATTATCGATTTCTTTAATTAGTTGAACATCTTCCCCAACACCGACAACGTAAATGGCATTTCCAATTTGTATTAATTGGACTGATTTTTGGGCTCCTAAATGGACACCACCGATATTACGAACCAAACTATTTTGTTGGTAGTTTCGGCTTTTTTTATTAATAAATTTTAATACAAATAACAGTAGGGCTAATACAAATAGTAAAGCGAAGAGCATTTTTAAATAATCCCAAAAAGTTAACCCTTGACCTACTGTTAGCGGTGTTTCTTCCTGTTTATCTTCTTGTACAGGATCATCCTGATTATTATCTTGATCTTGCGAATATATATCACTGATCATTTGATTAGCTGACACAGGGGTTGAATCATAAGTTGGAACAACAATTGAGATAATTATAAATAATAGGATAAAGAAACGTTGTTTATCTTTAAAAAATCCATACATTTGATCAACCCAATGCTTTTTGGATCGCTTCAATTACTCGATCTGCTTGGAACGGTTTTACGATAAAATCTTTTGCCCCAGCTTGGATTGCATCAATAACCATTGCTTGTTGTCCCATTGCAGAACACATAATCACAACTGCATTTGGATCCGTACCCTTAATTACTTTTAGAGCGGCAATACCATCCATTTCAGGCATTGTAATATCCATTGTCACTAAGTCTGGCTGTAACTCGTTATATTTTTCTACTGCTTGAGCACCATCAGCTGCTTCACCTACAACCTCAAACCCATTCTTTGTTAAAATATCTTTAATCATCATTCGCATGAATGCAGCATCATCCACAATTAATATTCTTTTTGACATAAAATTCATTCCTCCAATTATTCTATTTTAAGTTGTTTAAACGATCTGCCTGACTAGCTATGTCCGTAATACGAACACCGAAGTTTTCATCGATTACGACCACTTCACCTTTTGCAATTAAACGATTATTGACTAATATGTCGACTGGTTCACCAGCAAGCTTATCTAATTCAATAATGGATCCTGTTGCTAGTTGTAAAATGTCTTTAACAGAATGTTTTGTACGACCAAGTTCTACTGTTACTTGTAATGGAATATCAAGTAGCATGTTTAAATTACGAGATTCTGCTTGTGTCATACTAGGCTCTTGAAACGACGCAAATTGTACTTGTTGAACGTTGACAGGTTGCTGTTGCCCGTAGCGAGGCTGAGCGAACATCGGTGGCTCTTCATAAATCGTTGCAGCAGCTTGTTGTGTATGAGCAGGCCCCTGATAATTAGGTTGTTCATATACCTGTTGTCCATTTTTTTGTGGAGCAAATTGTTGTTCAGGCATAGGTGCTGATACTTTCTCCATTACTGGTTGTTGTTTTGGTTGATCTACCTGAGCAGGGCTTGTCTCACCTAATAATGTTTTCACAATATTTTTACTAAACTCTAAAGGTAACAATTGCATAATAGATGAATCAATTAGTTGACCTATTTTTAATCGGAAGGATACTTTAACTAACAAGTCTTCGTGTGGAATTGAATTTCTTCCTTCGTCATTAGAGAAGTTTAATAGATCAATAGATGGTGGTGAAATATCCACTTTTTTATTAAATATAGTTGACATTGATGTAGCTGCTGAACCCATCATTTGGTTCATTGCTTCTTGTACTGCACTTAATTGAATTTCACCCAAATCGTGACTAGGATTTAAACCATCCCCACCTAACATTAAATCTGCAATAATCGCAGCGTCAGATTGTTTAATAACTAATAAGTTCATTCCTTCCAATCCAATTGTGTATTGAACTTGAATGGCAACATATGGATGAGGAAACTCTTCTTCAAGACGGTTACGATGGATCATAGAAACGACTGGTGTTGTAATATCTACTTTTTGACCAAGTAATGTAGATAATGCAGTTGCAGAGCTTCCGAATGAGATGTTTCCTACTTCTCCTAATGCATCTTTTTCCATTAAACTTAGGTAGTCTTCTACATTTAGGGTTTCTTCTGTTGAGCTTAGTGTATCATTTAATTTGTCATCTAGAGTTTCACCTCTAAGTAGAGCTTCAATTTCTTCTTGGGAGAGCATACCATCATTCATCTTCGTCTCCTCCTTTCAATGTGTCTATAATTTGGATCGCCATTTTTTTATTTAATTTACCAGGTTGTACAGTAAATTTCGGTAGACTCCCTACTTTTAAAATAAGCGGATCCTCTATCTTTTTATCAATTTGAATAACATCACCTATATTCATATATAGGAAGTCTTCAATTGTAATATCAGTAGAACCTAGTTCAGCGATTAGTTCAATTTCAGCTTGTTTTACTCGATTTTCTAATATTTTCGCCTGTTCAGGTGATGTTTCTCTTGTATTCGATTGCATCCAATACTGAACCGAGAGATTTCGAATAATAGGCTCTAAAACCACATGTGGGATACAGATGTTAATCATTCCCGTTGTCTCACCGATAATGGTATTCAATGAAATGACGACAACTGTTTCATTAGGTGAGATCATTTGTAAGAACTGTGGATTTACTTCTAATTCAATTAACATAGGATCAATTTCTGCAATATTGTCCCAAGCCTCTCGTAAATTGTCAAAGGAGCGTTCGAACAAATTCGTCATAATTTTTTGTTCAATTTCAGTTAAGTTAGCAACATTGCTATAACTTGAACCAGTTCCACCTAGTAATCGATCCATCATAGAATAGGCGATGTTTGGATTGATTTCCATTAGTATATTACCATCTAATGGTGGTACTTCAAATATATTAATTAGCGTCATGTTTGGAATAGAGCGGACAAACTCTTCGAAAGGAATTTGGTCAACAGACGCGACATTAATTTGTACATATGTTCTTAGTTGAGCTGAGAAAAAGGTTGTTAGAAGCCGCGCAAAGTTTTCATGAATTCTTATTAAACTTCTAATTTGATCTTTGGAAAATCGAAGAGCTCGTTTAAAATCATACACTTTTACTTTTTTTGTTTCTTTTTCTTTTTTCATATCATCCGCTGACATCTCACCTGTTGATATCGCAGAGAGTAGAGCATCTATCTCCGATTGGGATAATACATCTCCTGCCATTTCCCCACCTCCATTTCATGAGGACTTTTACTGTTCTCATTCGTTTAAATAAATTATCAATATGTAGTCTCCTAAACTAGAGCTCATTCTGTAATCTTATTAGAATCGTTCACATTGGTTTCACCGTAAAGGTGTCGACTCTATCATATTCTCTCTGTCGACACCCTTATTGAATAATGTAGGAGGTAATGTAAACTTCTTTTACTTCACCATCTTGCATCATTTCATTTAGTTGAGACTTAATTGTAGATTGTAAAAAGATTTTCCCCTGTTTACCTTGCAAATCTTTTTCTGTTAATTCGGATAGTTCTTCAATAAGAAGATTGTTAATTTGGAAGTCTCGTTTTGTTAATTCTGCAGCTGCTTCTTTACTGTCCGTTGTAATTTTTAATTGTAGACGGACGAAATTATCATCTGCTAAATTCGTTGTCATTTCTGGTACATCCACACTAGCTGCAAGTATTTCATCTATTGAAGGTTCTCCAGTTGTGGTTGGTTTATTAAATTGAGTTAGTAATACGAAAATAACAACACCAATAAGTGTAATTGTTACTAAAATAATTAACATCACTGTTAGTACTTTATTATTATTCTTCATCTTCATCACCTCGTAGATGCGGGTTCGATAAAACCTGAATATCACGATAAAATTCGGATATTTTCTGTTGCACTTCTTTTGTACTTTCTTTGACAATAAATTTACGCCCAGTGGTTAGCGTAATTGTCGTATCCGGAAATGCTTCGATTGATTCTATGTATAATGCATTTAAGGAAAAAGATTTTCCATTTAACCGAGTAAGTTCTATCATTGAAATAGGGTCGGTTGACGAGAGCCGACCCGACCCTCCTTTGCAATGTATGTTAATAAATTAATACTAGTTTCATAGATTAACGCTTTAAGTTTACTAACTCTTGTAGGATTTCGTCAGATGTTGTGATAATACGTGAATTTGCTTGGAAACCACGTTGTGTAACAATCATTTCTGTAAACTCTTCTGAAAGGTCTACGTTAGACATTTCTAGGAAACCAGATTCAATTGATCCAATACCATCTTCAGTTGCAAATCCAGTTACTGGAACACCAGAGTTAGGCGTTTCTTGGTAATAGTTACTTCCTGCTTTTTGTAGTCCGCCTGTATTAGGGAACTTCGCTAATACAATTTGACCTGCCCATTGTAACACACCATTACGATCAACAAAGCTTACAGTACCATCTTGTCCTATTGACATACTTTGTGCTGAAGTGGGGATTTGGATAGGACGTAATTGAGCATTAGCATCACTATAAGTATCAATAGTACCGTCTTGAATTTTAGAATTGTTTATTGCGGTAAATATTAAATTTGTACCGTTAGCAAATGTTTGTGTTACGCCATTCCCATCAATATATTGATTATTGCTAATAACCTCATATCTGTTTGTACCATTGTCTAAATAAAGGTTGCCATCAGTTGGGTTAAACACATAATCATAAATGTCTGTACCTATAACACCAGTTAATGGAGTAGACCCGTTGGCAAACAACTTACCTTCACTATCAAATCTCAAACCATTAATTTTAGTAGTTTCGGTAGTACCTGTTGATGTTAATCTACCATCTGCTACAGAATTACTAACAAAGTATGAATAACCTGCGTAATTTTCCGCATTTCCTGTTGCCAATGGTTCAGTAATTTGAACAGCCATATTAGGAACAGAGGCTACATTCGCTGCAAATCCAACCAAATATTTACCATCAGAATTTACTAAGTACCCTTCACTATCCATATAGAAATTACCAGCGCGTGTGTACTGTGTATTATTAAACCCAAAATTTCCAGCCGTACTATCAGCTACTTGGAAAAAACCATCTCCTGAAATTGCTAAATCCATTGTACGAGATGTAGTTTGAAGTGATCCTGTTCCATGAATAGTGTCAATAGCAGCAATTTGAGAACCAAGTCCTACTTGTTTCGGATTTACCCCGCCACGTGTTTCAGTAGCTCCAGAAGCACCTGCTGTTGTTTGTGAGATTAGGTCTTTGAATACTACACGACCTTTTTTAAAGCCGTATGTGTTAACGTTTGAAATGTTATTACCGATTACATCTAGTTTCGTCTGGAAGTTTTTTAACCCTGAAATTCCTGAGTACATTGAACGTAACATGGTGTTCGTTCCCCTTTCATTTATGAGTTGACTCGCGTCTATCGTTTAGCAAGTCTAGGCATCCTATAAAGGTCCTGCCCTTTTAAAGTACTATCGTGCCATCAATATTTGTAAATAGTTGACCTTTTGCTTCAGTGCGTTCCATCGCAGTAATTACCGTTGCATTTTTAGCACTAACAATCAACGCTGCTTGATCCATCAAAACTAATGGTTGATTGACTCCCTTTGAACGTGCTTCAAATACTTTATCCGTCACAACTTGCCATTCTTCAGTTGAGATATGAATATTTCGTTCGATTAATCGTTCATTTGCATGTTTACTAATTTTTAACTCTTGGTCATTTGTTGCCCTTTGCAAATGTTCTTTGAAGGTATTGTTCGTCGCAACTTGTGTATTTAGTTTTTGTTGTGTTTGATAATTCGGTTGCAATGGCACGTGCTGAATATGAATTCTATGCATGTGACCTGCCACCTTACTTTGTTATTTCAAATTGGTCTTTCTGAAGGACAGTTTTATTTTGTAAAATAAATTCCATTGCTGTACCATTCGTTTTTACAGATTCAATGATTGATTTAATCCACTCACCATTTACTTCATAACCAACTGTTTGTCCAATCAACTTACTTGCTGTTACTAAAGGATTTTCTGTTACTTCCTCTTCTTTAGGTTTACCATTATATACAGATGAAATATTACCAGGTTTAATCTCTTTTCCATCTTCAAGAACGAATACTGGTTCTCCATCAACAAATCTCATTTTTTCAATAACACCCTTACCATTATTAACAATGAAATTCCCTTCACTATCTAATCCTTCAGTCATCTCATGCCATTCTACTTCTTTTCCAACAAATGTTGTGTAATTCATTAACTGAGATTGTTCCTCGGAATCAAGTAAATTTTCAATAGACTTCGTCATATTTTGCATTTGCTCTAATGAACTAAACTGTGCAAGTTGAGATATATACTCCGTGTTATCCATCGGTTTTGTTGGATCCTGATGTTGCAATTGCGTAACTAACAATTGTAAAAAAGCATCTTTTCCAAGTGAATTATCGCCTGTTTGCTTAACCGTTTGTTTTTTGTTGGCTAAGAAGTAATCGTTTGAAATTCCTGTTGTATTTGTCATTACTACACCCCCTCATTTATTAAATAATCTTGGAAGCTTACTTGCTCCCCGTCTTCATCTTGTTGTTCATCGTGATCATCTTCTTGATCTTGTTCTTGTTTAAATAAATTGCTAAACAAGTTTTGATCACGTTGGTTTCGATCTGCTTCTTGTAAACTTTGCACGATATCAATGCGATCCATTTGGATATTTGCTTGTGCAAATGAATTTTTAAGTTGATGAATTTGGCTATCTAATAATTCTTTTGCTTGATGTGTCGATGCTAATAAACGAGCAGATAGTACACCGTCTTTTTGCATAATTTCAATTCGAATCGAACCTAAATTTTCAGGATACAGTTTTAATAATATTTTCATTGTTCCTGGTGAATTTGAAATTTGACCTCTACTAATTACTTGTTGCACTTCTTTTACCAGTGCTTCTCCTTGAGCACCTTTTTCACTTGGTAAAGTAATCGTTAATGTTTTTGGCACATTCGCTGAAGGCGTTTGTGTTGAACCAGCTATTTGAGGGTCCACTAATACTTCCGTTTGTTTCAACACTTGTTGGAACCCTTGTAATGGTAAAGTTCCCTTAGTTGCTGTTTGAGTTGATGTATTCAGATTTTCTTGACTGGCTTTAACACTTTCAGCTATTTTACTCATAACCTCTTTTAAAGTCTCTAATTGATGAAGCTGGCTATTAAGAAGATCTGAATTTTTTCCGATTAATTGTGCTAACTTCAAAAGTTGTAAGAATTGCTCCGCTTCTTTAGCTGTCACTTTATGTTCGCCTTGTAATGCAGTAGTAATTTGATTAATCAAATTAGGCGCTTCTTCATTTACAAATTGAATCAATTGCCAAACATCAGCTATATTACCATTTGAATGTTGGTTCTGCTCCATGCCTAGCAAAGTTAATATGTCTTGTAGATTCATGAACTCATCTATGGATTGAAGCCCATCCAAGCCATCAATCATATAAAAACCTTCATCATGGGCAATGCCTAAAGCTTCGAGAAGATCTTCTACTGAATTTGAATTAAGTAGTTCTGTCAACTTATCTAAGTCTATGTCATTTTCATTCGCATTCTCCGAAGTAACCTCAGAACGATTCATTTGATGGCTCATCACTTTATTAAAGACCTCGTCAAATTTACCTTCTGTTTTTCGAAACCCGTTTGATTCAATTGTGTTTTTCATCTTCGTTTGCGTTACCGGATTCATTCTGACCTTTGAAATTTGCATAATTCCTAGATTCACATGTTCACCTCCTTTCACATTAAAAGGGTTTGATTATTGCGTTAACTGTTCTGTGAATTTCGCTGCATCTGCTGGAGCCATTTTAGAAAGGATTTCGGATAATGTATCTGATTTTAATTCCATTAAAATTCTTAACGCATCATTCGAATTCATCGCAACTAGTATTGGTGCAGCTTCCTTTGCAGACATTTTTTCAAATGCTGAAATGATTTCAGTTACTTCTTTTTTAGTCACTAATTGTTCGTTCTTTAATTTTTCAATCTCGTATTCTAGCTCTTCTTGAGTAGTTAGTGCTTCTTGATTTTTTGCATTAGCACTTTCTAGTTGGGTTTGAAGCTGAGCAATTTCAGCTTCTTTCTCCTTAAGTTCAGCTTGTAATTCCACCATTTTCTCACTATCTATCGGTAAAGAATCAACAACCTCTTCCTGTGAAGCTACAAAGGGTAGGTTCGTTGTTAGTTCTTTCGCTTTTTCAAATACATTTGTATTCGTATAAAATGCAATGACCAATAAGACTGCAATGACAAATAATAGTGGTATCACGACCCAAAAGAATAACTTTTGAAAAATACCCGGTGATTTTTCTTCTTCAATATTTTCATTTTGTAAAGGTCTCGCCATAAGATCACCTTAATTCTTTTTTGAAATACATAATGGACGAAAGCTCCTCCAACATTAGCATTTCTACTTTATCTTGTTCTTCTTTGAATGCTTCGAAATCTTTTTCTCGCATTTTTTCAAATTTGCGTACTTCAAGGTTTTTTTCAATTAATTTTTGTTCATGCCAGTTCATTTTTGTTCTAGCTTGTATTACTTTTTTTTGTAGGTCATTAATAGACTGCTCAAGACTATTGATAAAAGTGGCAAAAAAATGTATTTCCTGAATGGATGCACCTAATTTAAGTTTTTCATTTTGAGCATTTATTAAGTCTTCCTTTTTCTTTAACAATTCATATAATCTCGTAGCTACTTCTTCAAAAGCATTAACGGAATCTTTATATGAGATTTCAGATTGCTGTTTTTCTTGTTCGCGAATTGTTAGTACCTTTTCAAACCGATATTTGTATTGAATCATTAACTACCACCGCCATTCGATAATGCAATTAAATCTCTAACAGTTTGCTCTAACGATACTTTATCTTGGTAGCTTTGTTTTAAGAAGTTTGTAATAAGTGGCTCGTTTTGTATTGCTTCATCGATTTCTCTTGAAGTTCCTTTTTTATAGGCTCCGATATTGATTAAATCCTCAGATTTTGAATATGTATAATAAAGTTCTCGTAAACGACTTGCAGCTTTCACGTGCTCATCAACCGATATATGGTTCATCAAACGACTCACGCTCTTCAACACATTAATGGCAGGATATTGTCCCTTATTTGCGAGTGTCCGGTCTAAAACGATATGACCATCTAATATACCTCGCACTGCATCTGCAATCGGCTCATTCATATCATCGCCATCTACAAGTACTGTATAGAAGGCAGTAATGCTACCATGCTTATTTGTACCAGTTCTTTCTAAAAGTTTAGGTAAAATAGCAAATACTGAAGGAGTGTACCCTTTTTGTGCTGGTGGCTCTCCCGTTGCTAAACCAATTTCACGTTGTGCCATTGCTACTCGTGTAACTGAATCCATCATAAGCATAACGTTTAACCCACGGTCCCGGAAATATTCTGCAATTGCCGTCGCTGTAAATGCTCCTTTAATACGCATTAAAGCAGGCTGGTCTCCAGTTGCAGCAATGACAATAGAACGACTTAAACCTTCTTTTCCTAAATCTCGTTCAATAAATTCTAGAACTTCACGACCACGTTCACCGACTAAAGCAATTACATTTAAATCTGCATTGGTATTTCGTGCAATCATCCCTAATAATGTACTTTTACCAACACCAGAACCTGCAAATATACCGACACGTTGACCCTTACCGACCGTTAACATACCATCAATTGCTTTTACGCCAACCTCTAGTTGTTCATTAATTGGTGGTCGACTTAGTGGATTAGGTGGATCTTGTTCAGTTTGTACGGTTACAAGGCCTCTAGGTAAAGAAGATCCATCAAATGGATTTCCCATTGAGTCTAATACTTTACCGATTAACTCTGGACCCACTTTCACTTCAAGTGGTGAACCCGTCCCTTCAACTAAACATCCAATTGAAATTTCTCTAATCGATGTATACGGCATAAGCATTACGAATTCACCATTAAATCCTACTACTTCTGCTAGAATAATTTGATGACCGTGTCTAGGTGATTGTACGTGAATTTTACATACATCACCAATAGAACTCTCAGGGCCTTGTGACTCAATCATTAAGCCTACAACTCTAGATACTTTCCCAAACTTTTTGAATGTTGATATATTCGGAATTTGGTTTATTAATTGAGCCGCGCGCATCCTATCATTCCTTACTGTCTAATAGTTCACTTAATTTCAATCTTAGTTCATTCAATTGATCGTCTATTGAAACAACAATTCGCCCATGATTCGTTTCAATATAACAATCCGTTTCATTAATATCTTCATTAACAAAAATGAAAAATGGTACATCTGTTGGGAACATTTCAACTAGTTCATCACGGTTTTTCGTCACTATACTATGGTATTTTGGAGAAACATAAAGTTTGATTTCTTTCATTTCTCTAGCTTCTTTTAACCCACGCTTCACAACAGAAATAATTAAATCATTGTCGTTTTCTAAAGAAGAACCGATAATTCGTTCTGCAGCAGTCAAAGCAATGTCCAAAATAACACGTTCTTGGTCTTCAATGTACTTTCTAGCATTTTCTTTCGAGTTAACGATTGTTTCATTCGCTAATTTTAGGGATTCGACCATATCTGCAGTAGCTTTTTGTATCCCCTCTTCATACCCTTGGCTGAACCCATCATCGTATGCATTTTTTTGAAGAACTATTTTTTCTTCTTGCCAAAGTTGCCTAAGTTGGTTAAGTTCTTCGAGTTGTTGTGTTCTGTATTGTTCGAATTCCTCACGCTCTTGTTCAAGTTTGTTTCGTTCTTCGTTAAGTTGCCGCTTCTTTTCTTGAAAAAGCTGTTCAATCGATGGTTCCTTTTGATTGGTTTGAACTTCTGATGGTGATTCAAATTGTTCTGTAAAAATATCACGAATTTCGATTTTAAAAGGTTTTACTTCTTCTGGAGTAGAAAAAACTGAACGAATAATTCTAGACAATGACGTCATCTCCTCCACCACGAGCAATAATGATTTCGCCAGCATCTTCTAATCTGCGAATAACCGCAACAATTCTTGATTGTGCATCTTCAACATCTCGTAATCGAACAGGTCCCATGATTTCCATTTCTTCCTTAAATGTATCTGACATACGTTGTGACATATTGCGGAAAATAATTTCTTTTACCTCATCGCTACTCACTTTCATTGAAAGTAGTAAATCTTCGTTTTCACAATCGCGAATTACACGTTGGATTGAACGGTTATCTAATGTCACAATATCTTCGAATACAAACATACGCTTTTTAATTTCTTCTGCTAATTCTGGGTCTTGAATTTCAAGTGCATCTATTATCGTTTTTTCCGTTTGTCGATCGACACCATTTAAAACTTCAACAACAGCATCAATTCCACCAGTTTCTGTGAAGTCTTGTGTAACGGTTGATGATAATTTTCGTTCTAGGACAGATTCAATTTCACTAATTACTTCCGGCGAAGTAGAATCCATTACGGCAATTCGTTTTGCGATATCCGCTTGTACCTCTTGCGGTAATGAGGATAAAATGACACCTGCTTGTCCTGGATCTAAATAAGAAAGGATTAAAGCTATAGTCTGCGGATGTTCATTTTGTATAAAATTAAAGATTTGAGATGGATCAGCTTTTCTTGCAAAATCAAATGGCCGCACTTGTAAAGACGAAGTAAGTCGATTAATAATTGCTTGAGCTTGTTCAGCACCCAATGCCTTTTCTAGCACAGTTTTTGCGTATCCTATACCTCCCTGTGAAATATAGTCTTGTGCTAGTGCGATATTATGGAATTCTTCTATAATATCTTCTTTTACTTCTGGTTCTACTTTTTTTACACCTGAAATTTCAAGTGTTAAACGTTCAATTTCTTCTTCATTTAAATGTTTATAGACGGAAGCAGAAACCTCAGGTCCGAGGGATATTAATAGAAGGGCAGCTTTTTGTTTACCTGTTAATTCTTTTTCTCTTTTAGACACTCTATTTCCCCCATTAATCCTCTGTTATCCAACTTCTTAATAATTTAGCAAAGTCTTCTGGTTTTTCTTTCGCCATTTTTTCTAGTTGTTTGCGGCGAACAGTACCCTCTGTTTCCTTTTCTTCATATATATCTTCTACAAATAATTGTCTTTGTTGTTCAATTACATCAATCTCTTCTTCTTGCTGTTTACGCTTTTTCGTAAATAGTAGAGTTGCTACTAGTAGAACAATGACAACTAATAAGATTCCACCAATTACCCATACCCACCAAGGAATAACAGGTGTTTCTTCCTGAATGGTCGCAGGATTATTTCCTAAGAATGGTTGAACTGAAACGACAATTTTCTCTTCTATAAATTGATCCGATAAATCGCCACCAGCTTCTTTATCAATTGATGTACGAACAATTGTTGCTAATATTTGTTCAATATCAGAACGAACACCATCAGAAAGTGAATTTACATCATCAGGAACAGGAGGTTCTACGACAACTTGAATTCCTATATCACGAATTTTATAAGGGCTCTCTTGTATTTCTTTTGTAATGCGGTTTACGTCATTGTTGATTGTTTCTTCAACACGTTCGTATTCACCATCACCAGAACCTGTTTCCTGATAAATTAAATTATCTTCTTGAACTCCACCTTGAGGGGTACCGGCTGCAGCAGCCGCATCTGAACCTGTATATGTTTCTGTAATTCTCTGAGCACTTATTTCTATACCATTCATATTATCTTCATTTACTGGTACTACTAAATTTTCTTGTCTGTTTTCTTGTTTGAAGTCTATATCAGTTGTAACAGAAACAACAACTTTATCCTGTCCCATTAGAGTACCAAGCATTTGTTGAACTTGACGTTGTAAATCGCGTTCAACAGTTTTCTTCACTTCCATTTGACCTTGAACAGTGTCAACAGAACCAGCTCCTGCTGTTGCAGTTTCTAAATCGAAGTATTCAGAGTGTTGATTTGTTATCACAATATTTTCTGTACTTAAATTCGGTATACTTTTAGAGACTAAATTATATAATGTTGCAATTTGTTCGCTACTAAATTGATGTCCAGGTTGTGTATCTAATGTAATGGCAACGCTAGCTTCTTGACCAGAATCGTTAACAAACACACCTTTTTCCGGCAAAGAAATCATGACGTTAGCATTTTTTATGCCATCTATTGTTTTAATTAGATTTTCTAGTTCTGTTTGGGTAGCAGCTAGTCGAATGACTTCAAATTCGTTATCTGTCATACCAAATCCAGCATTTGTAGTGAAAAATGAATTATTGATTTCACCGGATTCTGGATATCCTTGAGCAGCTAGTGATACTTTAAGTGTATCTACTTGTCCCTCTGGCACTAGAATGTTAGTACCTCCAGGGGCTATTTCATATGTAACACCTTGAGCATTTAATACCTCTGCGATTTCTCCAACCTCAGTAGTTGATAGTTCCGTAAAAAGAGGTACCATAGTCGTTCTAGTAAAAAAATATGTAAGTATAGTAGCTAACACAACAACACCTAAAAGCATACCGACTATTGCGCCTTTTTGCTTTTTTGTGCGACTCTTCCAGAATTGAGTGGAGTCAGTTTTCACTTTTGTAAATCGTTCATTCATTATGAGTCCTCCGGTTATATTGAATACACCAACTAATCAAATTCGCTCTGGCGTATTTGCGCCCAGATTTTATCGAGCTTAGGCCAACAGGATGTTGGTCACTTAGACGTTGCTACAGGACGTAGCGTTCTTAGTCTAAGTTCAGCTATTTAACCTTTAAAAATCTGTGGCATCCGCCGGAGGCTTAAACTTCATTCAGGGTTTGAACCTTCAAGAAATTGTTAACTTTCCGCATACATTTCACCCCTTCTAGAAGTAGAAGACTTCTACTGAACGAAGTTAATATTCGCTTTAACCGTTAGATTGACATTCGCATGATCTCCTGGTAAGCATCAATCACTTTATTGCGAATTTCCATTGTTGCATTCAATGTAATACTTGCTTTTTGAGACGCAATCATTACTTCATGTAAATCTACATCTTGTCCATTGATCAATTTATTCGTTAATGCATCTGATTGGATTTGTTGATTGTTCACCGAATTTAGTGCATCGTTTAAGAAATTGGTGAACTTTTGCCCTGCCTCATATGATGTCGGTTGTGTAATTAACTTATCTGTTTGATTTGTTACAGGTGTTGGAACCATTAAAGAAATTGCATTAATCGCCATTATTCATCACCCTTTCTAGGTTATTTCCCTATTTCTAATGCTTTTGTTAGCATCGCTTTATTTGCATTAAATACTGTTATATTCGCTTCGTAAGAACGAGTCGCCGAGATTAAATCAACCATCTCTTTTAATAAGTCGACATTTGGCATTTCTACGTATCCATCTTCATTAGCATCAGGATGTGTAGGATCATAAACTAATTTGAAAGGTGTCTCTGTATCGTCATTAATTTTCGTTACTTTAACACCATCCCCAACTTCATTTTTTTCCATAGCTACATTAAGGAAATTTGAGAATTGTCCTTCTTTACTTTTTAATGTAACGGTCTTTCTTTGATATGGTACCCATTCACCGTCAACCATTTTGGCACGAGTTGTATCTACATTTGCAATGTTGGACGAAATAACATCCATTCTTAAACGGTTAACCGTTAAAGCAGACGCTGTAATATTCATACTTTTAAAAACAGACATTATTATCGTCCTCCTTTAATTACAGTGTTCAAGGTGTTTAACTTTCCATTTATCCGATCAATTAACGCGTTATAATAGATAGAATTTTGCGCAAGCTTTGCTTGTTCTGCATCCATATCAACGCCATTACCATCATTTCTATATCTAAAATTCTCATAACTAATTACGCTAGATTTATTTTGAGTTATTTTAATATCGTAATGTCTTATATCCGTTCTATTGGCTGAGATTAAGGTAGTCTGTTCGTCCATTAGGACTTGTTTAAAACTTATATCTTTCGCTTTATAATTTGGCGTGTCAACATTTGCTATATTTTGCGCTATTGTTTTGTTTTTTAACGTCGCATATTTCAATCCGGTTTCTAAACTGTTAATAGTACCCCCAAATAAGCTCAAACGTTTCACCCCTTTTAAGTTTTTTACTATTTAATTACATTCCAAAGTTAATTTTAAAGAAGATAAGTCATAGTGTCTATCGCCTTTTATCATATTTTAATAGGTTAATAGGACTATTTTTCACTCCAATATTCGAGAATCTTACACATATTTCTTCTGATTCCCCCTTAATTCGTCAATAAATTCAAGGTTTTTTGATAATTTTTGTACGATAGTTTTTACTTGTTCTTAATTCAATGGAAATGATAAATTCCTATTATTTGTAAGTAAACTACCCTAAAAGATACAAGAAAGATAAAAAAGGTTTCATCCAAAAGATGAAACCTTTTTCATTTCAAATTTATTTCATTTTTATTTCAGCTAATGCATTTAAGAACTTATCATTCAATACTTTGATATACGTACCTTTCATACCTAGCGAACGTGATTCAATGACACCTGCTGATTCAAGTTTTCGTAGAGCATTCACGATAACTGATCTAGTAATACCAACACGGTCAGCAATTTTTGAAGCGACTAATAGACCTTCATAGCCATCAAGTTCTTCAAAGATGTGTTCAATTGCTTCTAACTCACTATACGATAATGAATTAATTGCCATTTGCACCACGGCTTTACTACGAGCCTCTTCTTCAATTTCTTCTGCTTTTTCGCGTAAGATTTCCATACCTACTACTGTTGCACCGTATTCAGCTAGGATTAAATCATCGTCTTCAAATTCAGAATCTAATTTAGCAACGATTAAAGTTCCAAGACGTTCTCCACCACCATTAATAGGAACAATTGTTGTTAAACCGTTTTGGAATAAATCTTTATTTTCTACTGGGAAAACTGTATGTTGATTGTTTATATCCAGGTTTGGTGATGTTTCAGTGATTGTAAATAAGTTCGTTGTATATTCTTCTGGGAATTGACGTTCTTCAAACATTTTTTTCATACGTTCATTTTCGATTTTATGGTGGATAGATATTCCTAATAACTTTCCTTTACGACTTACGATAAACACGTTGCAATCGATAATATCGCCTAATGTATCCGCCATTTCTTTAAAGTTTACTGGTTTTCCAGCAGACGCTTGTAGCATCGAGTTAATTTTTCTAGTTTTACTTAATAAATTCATTGTATATATCCTCCTAAAGGCTTTCGTTTCCTTATTTTGAACATTGCTATAACTTTTATCCATCTTTTTTGGGAACTCTGACAATAACGACCACTACTTCATACAAAAAATTTACTTTAGTATGTGTAGTGTTTCGCTTTATATCTCTCAATGAAAAGACAAACGTTTTTATAAAATAAATTGAGATAAATCTTTGTTTTTAGAAATTTCACCTAATTTTTGATTTACATAGACTGGTGTGATTTCAATATGGCTTGGTGCGATCTCTGATGCCTCAAATGATAACTCTTCTAATAAGCGTTCTAATATCGTATGCAATCTTCTTGCACCAATATTGTCCGTATCTTGATTCACTTGTGTCGCGATTTCCGCAATACGTTCAATCGCTTCCTCTGTAAAGTTAATCGTTACACCTTCTGTTTCAAGTAGAGCTTTATATTGCAAGATTAAAGATTGATCTGGTTCTTTTAAAATACGTACAAAATCGTCTTTCGTTAGTTTCTCGAGTTCAACTCGAATTGGGAAACGACCTTGAAGTTCCGGTATTAAATCACTTGGTTTCGACATATGGAATGCACCAGCTGCAATAAATAAAATAAAATCAGTTTTCACAGGACCATATTTCGTTGTAACTGTAGAACCTTCGACTATTGGTAGAATGTCTCTTTGTACACCCTCCCTAGATACATCAGCAGACTGAGATGAGCTTCGGCTAGCAATCTTATCTATCTCGTCAATAAAAATGATTCCCGATTGTTCTGCTCTAGTTATTGCTTCCTGAGCCAACTCATCAGAGTCAATTAATTTATTTGCTTCTTCAATCGTTAATACTCTTCTAGCATCTTTTACTTTTAGCTTACGTTTTTTTGTTTTTTTAGGCATCAAGCTAGATAGCATATCTTGCATACCCGTCGAGCCCATATCAACACCCATACCAGGCATCATATCTAACATAGCAGTATTTTGTTCAGTAACTTCAACTGTTACCCATTCTTCTTCCAATTTACCAGCTTTTAAGTCATTAGCAATTTGAGAGCGCTTCGAACGAATTTCAGCTTCATCTTGAGTAGTATCTTCAGTTGGTTTGTCAGTCTTCTGGCCACCAAATAACATTTCAAATGGGTTCTGAGTCATTTTTGCTTTTCGTTTTGATGGTACGAGTAGTTTAACAATCGCTTCATTAGCTAATGCCACTGCTTGATCTTTTACATTTTCCATCATTTCATCTTTTACAAGTCTTCTAGAAGCTTCAACTAAATCACGTACCATTGATTCAACGTCACGTCCAACGTAACCAACTTCTGTAAATTTAGTTGCTTCTATTTTAATGAAGGGAGCATTTGTTAGCTTTGCAATACGTCTAGCTATTTCCGTTTTACCAACACCAGTTGGACCAATCATTAAGATATTTTTAGGAATGATTTCATTTTTCATGTCATCACTTAATAACGAACGTCTAAAACGATTTCTTAATGCAATTGCAACAGCTCTTTTAGCTTGAGTTTGCCCAACAATATGTCTGTTCAAATGTTCAGTTATTTGTCTTGGCGTTAAATTAAGTTCTTTCATTCTTCAAGCGCCTCCACGATAATATTATGATTTGTAAAAACACAAATATCGGCTGCTACTGTTAAGGCAGCCTCTGCAATTTCTTTTGCACTTAAATGATCACCAGAATGTCTTTTTAATGCTCTACCAGCTGCCAAAGCATAGTTACCACCAGAACCAATCGCGAGTATTCCGTCATCCGGTTCAATTACTTCACCTGTACCCGAGATTAGCAGTAGCGTAGACTTATCCATTACTAATAATAATGCTTCTAGTTGGCGTAACATCTTATCACCGCGCCATTGTTTTGCAACTTCTACTGCAGCTCTTTGTAGATTGCCATTATATTCGTTTAACTTTGCTTCAAACATTTCAAATAAAGTAAAAGCATCGGCTACAGAACCGGCAAATCCAGCTAATACTTTACCTTGGTACAATCTTCTTACTTTTCTCGCTGTATGCTTCATTACAACAGAATTGCCAAGCGTTACTTGTCCATCACCAGCCATTGCGCAATTTCCTTTGTGGTGAATAGCAAATATTGTTGTTGCATGAAATTGACCCATCATTTTCCTCCTGTCTAAAATCAGACTAGCCTTGTTGTTTTTTCTACAAAGCTTTAATTACACTTACCACATCTAGATAAGTAACCGTTATCATCAATGAAATTAAGCTCTTGGATGAGCGTTCATATAAGTATTACGAAGATGTTCTTTTGTTACATGCGTATAGATTTGTGTTGAAGTTAAATTGGCATGACCCAATAATTCTTGAACCGTTCGTAAATCCGCTCCATTATTTAACAGGTGTGTGGCAAATGTATGTCTAAGCATATGAGGATAAATTTTTGTTTTTAATGAAGCGTTATTAATCATTTCGTTTAATATATAACGAACTCCACCTGTTGTTAGTGCATCTCCACGCATATTAACAAAAAGTCGATCATGCTTTTTACTTTTCATCATTTTCGGACGAGCTTCATTAACATATCTAATTAATGAATCTTGTGCAAAATGTCCGAATGGAACAATTCGCTCTTTCCGACCCTTTCCCATCACTCTTAAAATTGAATAATTTAAATCAATATCACCTAAGTCAATTGAAGTGCATTCACTTACACGAATTCCTGTAGCATAAAGTAATTCGAGTAATGCGGTGTTTCTAATAGACTTTAAATCATCGCCTACATTTTCCTCAAATAATTTTGATAACTCTTCTTCATAAAAAAAATTAGGCAATTTTTTTTCTTTTTTGGGATGGTAGAGTGAAGAAAAAGGCGCATCATCCAACTCATATTCTCGATTTAAAAAGCGGAAAAAAGAGCGAATAGAGGATATTTTTCTTGATATCGAGGTTCTAGCTTTTTTCTCATCATACAACTTTGTTACATACAATCTTGCATGAAGATATTCCACATCGTTTAAATCAGATATTCCCTCAGCTTTACAAAAGTCGAGAAACTCATTCAAATCATGTTGATATTCTTTAACAGTATGTATGGAAAAGTTTCTCTCTAATTGTATATACCGAGTAAACTGTTCTAAGGAATCTTTAAACTCGATGGTCAATACAAAGCACCTCCCATTTCAAACAAACCTATAAATTTCCATTTATATTCATCATAACCTTTATTCATAATTTATAGACGTTGATGAATCGTGATTGGTTCACTTATATATAGCTACATCTCCAAAATCGTCATTTTTAAGGGAAAAATTGTAATTATCTGTTATAGAAGAAAATCTAAAAATAGCTAACATTTGCATAATGTAGTAAGTTTAAACTCCCATAATGACACTAAACCTAACTCAAAGAATTATCAAGTCATAAATATATTAATTTTGTAAAAAATCAGTAAATCGTTAACAAATTTGCAAAGATTAGAACATTATCTCACGAAATGTATACAAAATTTAAGCCTCTAAAATTATAGCAATTTTTAGAGGCAGAAATCAAATATATTGTTTAAGAATTCATAAAATTCGGAATGTTCCTGTTAATTGTTTCAATTTACTCAACTTACTTTAAAAAATCACCTTTAGTAAGCTTTAGTTAGCGCTGGTTTCAGTGCATTTATTGTATTGGATTTTCTTCATAATCACATTTTGTACACTGAATTTGAACACCTTTTTTCAATTTCTTCTCAATCAACAATGAGCTACATTTTGGACACGGTCTATTAATTGGCTTATCCCATGATACAAATTCACATTCAGGGTAATTGTTACAACCGTAGAAAGTACGTTTTGTTTTACTTTTTCTTTCTACTATTTCCCCAGTTTCACAACTTGGACATTTCACACCGATTAATTTTAAAATAGCTTTTGTATTTCGGCAATCAGGGAAATTTGAACAAGCCATGAATTTTCCAAAACGACCTAATTTGTAGACCATTGGAGCACCACAATTTTCACAATCTTCTCCCGCAGGCTCATCTTTAATTTCAATCTTTTCCATTGTTTGTTCAGCATGGTTTAAATAGTTTTCAAAATCACGATAAAACTCATCGATAATTTTTACCCAATTCGATTCGCCATCTTCGATTTTATCAAGGTCTCGTTCCATTTTTGCTGTAAACTCAATATTAATAATTTCAGGGAAAAACTCAACCATTAATTGGTGAACAATTTCTCCAAGTTCAGTTGGTACAAATCGTTTTGCATCTAGTTGAACGTAACCTCTCTTTTGAATTACATCTAGAGTAGGTGCATAGGTAGAAGGGCGGCCAATTCCCAGCTCTTCTAATTCTTTCACTAATCGTGCTTCTGTATATCGTGGTGGTGGTTGTGTAAAATGTTGATTCGGAATAATCTCAAGGGATTTTACGATATCCCCTACTTCCATTTCTGGTAATAGCTTTGTTGTTTCTTCAGTTTGATCGTCAGTTCCCTCGATATACAGCTTCATGAAACCAGGGAATTTTACTTGTGACCCATTAGCTCGGAAGTATACACCAGAATTCACTAAATCAACTGCAACCGTATCCAATACTGCTGGTGCCATTTGGCTTGCAACAAATCGATCCCATATTAATCTATATAATCTTAATTGATCACGGCTCAATACTTCTTTTAATGAATCAGGCGTTCTCATTACACTAGTAGGTCGAATTGCTTCGTGAGCATCTTGGGCATTTGTCTGCTTCTTACCCTTTTTCGCTTCACCTACAATATAATCAGCACCATATTTTTCATTTATATAATCATAGGCTTCCGCTTTTGCAGTGTCAGAAATACGCGTTGAATCTGTACGCATATAAGTGATCAAACCGACCGTACCTTCTTTTTTACCGATATCAATCCCTTCGTATAATTGTTGGGCTAACATCATTGTTTTCTTGGCACGGAAGTTTAGTTTACGAGCAGCTTCTTGTTGTAGGGAGGACGTTGTAAATGCAGGTGATGCATTACGTTTACGCTCTTTTTTTACTACATTCGTTACAGTAAATTCATCACCTTTTAAGTTCTTTAAAATTTCTTTTACTTGGTTTTCATTTGTAAGTTTAATTCTTTCCTTCTCACTACCATAAAAAACAGATTCAAATTGTTTCTGCCCTTTTTCAAAAGTTCCTTCAATCGACCAATATTCTTCAGGAACAAAGTTTTTAATTTCGTTTTCTCGATCAATGATTAGGCGCATTGTTACCGATTGCACCCTACCTGCAGATAAACCTTTTTTAACTTTTTTCCAAAGCAATGGGCTTATGTTATAACCTACAAGTCGATCTAAAATTCGTCTTGCTTGTTGAGCATCTACTAATTTCATATCTATTGCTCTTGGATGTTTAAAAGATTCTTGAATAGCATCTTTTGTAATCTCGTTAAATACTACTCGACAATCAGAACTTGTATCGATATTCAGAGCTTGAGCTAAATGCCAAGCAATTGCTTCCCCTTCACGATCTGGATCGGCTGCGAGATATACTTTCTTTACTTTTTTTGCAGCATTTTTAAGCTCCTGCAATACAGGTCCTTTACCACGGATGGTAATGTACTTAGGTGTATAATTGTTTTCTACATCAATCCCTGTTGTACTTCGTGGTAAATCACGAACATGTCCAATTGAAGCTTTTACTTTATATTTTTTACCTAAATATCTTTCAATCGTTTTCGCTTTCGCTGGTGACTCTACGATCACTAAATAATCTGCCATCTATAATTCCCCCTGTAGAGGTTTAATTGTTTTTGAATTTTTATAATAAATTGACACAATTTTCTAAAATTATGAAAATGAATTCCTGTTGCAAAATGTATAACAGTTTGAAAAATAATGCAACTTTTTTTCAATATCTTCCTAAAAACAATTTTCGTTCCTCTAATATTTGATAGCCGTTCCATATAGGAATGGCACCCTCTTTAAGTAATTGATTTGTCCCTTTTGATTGTTCTGAATTAATTGGACCTGGGACAACAAATACGTCTTTTCCATGTTCTAATGCATGGTCTGTTGTTATTAGTGTACCACTTGAAAGTGCTGCCTCAGTTACAACAATGGCTTCACTAATACCGCTTATAATACGATTTCTCATTGGAAATTGCCATTTTCGAGGTCCAACATATGGTGGATATTCTGTAATTAGTAAATGATGATTAGTCATTTCTAGTGCTAATGAATGATTTTCCTTTGGATATATATGAAAAAAGCCATTACCTAAAACAGCAATTGTTTTACCACCAAACTTAATGGCTGAAGTATGCGCTAAACTATCTGCACCTTTCGCTAATCCACTTACAATAACATAATTTTGTTCAACAAGTGGTGGAATGATAAATTCAAGAGCCATTGAAGAATAATTCGTTGCCTTTCTAGAACCGATTATTGCTATTTTATTCGGCATCTTTAAAAGTGAAACATTTCCTTTAGCATATAGCACAGTAGGAGGATCCGTTAAGGTATATAATTCTCTTGGATACCATTTACTGTCAAAGGTAATAGGAATTATACATTCCGTATCATATGCTTGCAATAGATTTACTTGTACCATTTTTAAATAACCACTCAATATTGTTTCTGATTTTTTAGGGGAAATTTGTAATATGCTAGCTATTTTTGTTGGGGAAGTTGTCGACAAATTGTCTAATGAGTGGATTGATTGTATGAGTTTTGAATAACGATTTAAAGTTAGAGGATAAACGTAATGTAAGGCAAGTAATTGTTGCTTTTGTTGATCATTCATTGATCTAAATCACCTCTCTTATTTATATAGAAGAAACTCTTATAAATGTGGGTGACCGCAATATTTTATATAAATATACCATACCATTAATAAAACTAATCTCGCAAATTAATTCAAGTTAATACTAGATGCTTTTTAGCTTAAGTAAATCAGAATTTCGGAATATGAGTTATTCAGCCTGTTCTTTGACGGATATCAGTCAATCTCTTGCGGATTTCAGCCATAATTTAGCAATTTATCAGCCAAAACTAGAACTTTTCAGTCAATTAGCTATTGAAATTTCATTCAATCTCTCTCGGATTTCAGTCATCAGCAGCAGTTTATCAGCCAAAGCTGCTGACTTTTCAGACAGTAAAATTTTATAGATTCTACTACCAAAAATTAAAAAAGGTGTAGCAGTATCGCTACACCCCTATTTTAGTGTCTTAATGCGTCTTACATTTTTCGTATAGACCTTTTTCTTTTATTACTTTAATTAATGTTTCACCAATAACTGATGGAGTTGGTGCAACTTCAATACCCGCATTATTCATTGCTTTAATCTTTTCTGATGCTGTACCTTTACCACCTGAGATAATAGCTCCAGCATGTCCCATACGTTTTCCAGGAGGTGCTGTTTGCCCACCGATAAACCCTACAACTGGCTTCGTCATATTAGCTTTAACCCATTCTGCTGCTTCTTCCTCAGCAGTTCCACCAATCTCACCAATCATGACAACCGCATAAGTTTCTGGATCATTATTAAACGCGTCTAATACGTCGATAAAATTGGTTCCATTTACAGGGTCTCCACCAATACCAACAGCTGTCGATTGTCCAATACCAGCTTGTGATAATTGATGAACAGCTTCATACGTTAGTGTTCCTGAACGTGATACAACACCGATATGACCTTTTTTATGAATATATCCTGGCATAATTCCAATTTTACATTCTTCAGCCGTGATTACACCTGGACAGTTCGGACCTACTAAACGTGTTTTCTTACCTTCCATGTAACGTTTCACTTTGACCATATCTAATACCGGGATATGTTCTGTAATACAAATCGTTAAATCTAATTCCGCATCAACTGCTTCTAAAATTGCATCTGCTGCAAATGGAGCTGGAACATAAATAACCGATACATTTGCTCCTGTTGCTGCAACTGCATCTTGTACTGTATCGAAAACTGGTACACCTTCGACAGTTTGTCCACCTTTACCTGGTGTTACTCCAGCAACAATTTTTGTACCGTATTCTAACATTTGTTTTGTATGGAATAGGGCAGTTTCTCCCGTAATCCCTTGAACTATTACTTTTGTATCTGCATTAATAAATACACCCATGATTCTCCCTGCCCTTCATTAACCTACTAGTTCGACAATTTTTTGTGCTCCATCCGCCATCGAATCTGCAGCAACGATATTTAAACCTGAAGCATTTAGTAATTCTTTCCCTCTATCTACATTCGTACCTTCTAAGCGTACAACTAATGGTACATTTAAACCTACTTGTTTTGCAGCTGTGATAACCCCTTCTGCAATAACATCACATTTCATAATTCCGCCAAATATATTAACAAATATTCCTTTTACATTTGGGTCAGATAAAATAATTTTAAATGCTTCTGTTACTTTTTCCGTTGTAGCACCGCCTCCAACGTCAAGGAAGTTAGCGGGACTGCCACCATAGTAACTAATCGTGTCCATCGTTGCCATAGCTAGTCCAGCACCATTAACCATACATCCAATATTTCCATCTAGAGAAATATAGCTTAAATCATATTTTGACGCTTCAATCTCTTTTGGATCTTCTTCATCAAAATCTCTCAATTCTACAATATCTTTATGTCGATATAGCGCATTTGCATCAAAATTAAATTTTGCGTCAAGTGCCACTACTTCATTGTCACCTGTAACAACTAGTGGGTTAATTTCAAGGATTGATGCATCTTTATCACGAAAGGCATCATATAAACCTAACATTAACTTAGCAGCTTTGTTTACGAGTTTTGCTGGAATATTCATATTAAACGCCATGCG
Source organism: Ureibacillus sp. (assembly GCA_031178355.1). Lineage (GTDB taxonomy): Bacteria > Bacillota > Bacilli > Bacillales_A > Planococcaceae > Ureibacillus. The sequence goes on along the minus strand of JAPSJC010000022.1, from coordinate 2,871 downwards.
ACGAGCTTGGAATGGTAATAAGCCCGTAACTGGATCGATTACTTCTTTAAAGATTTTTTCTGGATTCGTTTCTGCAACCTCTTCGATATCCATACCGCCTTCTTCAGAGCCCATTAAAGTTACTCTTGAAGTTGCTCGATCCAAAACAAAACTTAAGTAATATTCTTTTTTTATGTCAGATCCTTCTTCAATATATAGTCTTTTAACTTCTTTACCTTCTGGACCTGTTTGGTGAGTTACTAAGATTTTCCCTAGTAATTCTTTTGCATAAGTTCTAACTTCATCTAAATTTTTTGCGATTTTTACTCCGCCAGCTTTACCCCTACCACCAGCGTGAATTTGCGCTTTGACTACGGTTACATTTGAACCTAGTTCTTTCGCTACCTTAACTGCTTCTTCCGGAGAAAAAGCTACACTCCCTTTAGGAACAGAAACTCCATACTTCCTAAGAATTTCCTTCCCTTGATATTCGTGGATATTCATCCTGCATCCTCCAATCGTTCATTTGGAAATAAAACTATTACCAATTTTCATTCTATACAAACAGCATGATTATGTCTACGATTCTTATTTACGACATTTTTCAACTTGTTTATACACTATTATTCTACTTAATGTACAGAATGATGGTCTAAATTTCAATAGTTTTCTTGCTTTTTACAGCACTTTTTCTCTCATCCAATTTGTAAATAAAGGCAAAAACTTCCGCTACAGCTTGGTATAAATCCTCTGGTATTGCCTGATTTAAATCTAACTGCCCTAACAATTCCACAAGGTTAGGATCCTCATATACGGGTATATCATTGTGATTTGCCTTCTCTAATATATTCTCCGCAATTTTCCCTTTTCCTTTAGCAATTACCCTCGGGCCACTATTTTCATTTGGTTCATAAGATAGTGCAATCGCTTCTTTTCTGCTATATTTCATACCCGTATATCAACTCCCGTAAACCTCGACACATCTTCATCTTTTACTTTAGCTAGTTTAGTTCCTTTTTCAGTACCACTGCCTTTATTACTTTCCTCAAAAGTTTTATAAAAAACACCTGATAAGTAATATCCTTTATCAGATAATTGGTCTTTTAATAGTTTTTGGAGTGGTTCAGCAAGAATTTGCAAGTTTTCATATTCATTATATAAGGTAATGGTTACTATACGGTTTTGGACCTGCATGTCTATGACTGTTTCATTTAATGATTCCATATCTAAATAAAACAAAATCCTTGCGTAATTTGAATCGATTTCCCCATTTTCGTTCATTTTTCCGTTCCATTGTAATGTTGCATCCATGGACTTACCGAAAAAATGTAATGGTATCTGCATAACAATTTGATGTTGGTGTCCATTTTCACCAGATAGTAATTGCATTCCATTCATACGGGCGAGTAACGTTTCAGCAGCTTCCTTTAATGATGGGGAGACCAAACCATCCTTTAACATAGATAACAACTGCGGTTTCAATTGTTCCGAAAGGTGTTCAACCTCACTAAAATTTTGGTTTAAAGCCGTTTCATAACTGAGCCCTAAACTTTTTAGGATGGATTTCATAGCTTGTTGGATTGTATTCCCGTCTAATGCCATTTTCAAATGTTGCTCTACATCATGATGTAAGCTTTGTATGTGAGGCTGATTCGTCTCTGTTGCAATCTTAACAAGATTAGACAAAACCTTTGTTTCATTTAAAATTGCATCCTGGTTCATCAGCGATAACAAGTGACGATTCGTCACAGGCCCATTTGAATTTTGGGAAATTTGTTGCGTTGTTATACTTGTTAAATATGTTTTTAGTAAAAATTCATTAAATTGTTTTATATATTGATCTACGTTTTGAGCATGTTTTGGTAGAGTTTCAAATCGATTGATGAAGGAATATAAGTCATTTTTTTGTGTTTGACTTAAAACTGAATCATTTTCTATCAACGCTTTAACTTGGTACAAGATGTTGGAAGCGTTGCTACTGTTTAAATTCAGAATGGTATTAATAATCTTGCTTGCATTCTGAGGGAGGTGATTTTCATTTAAAACTCCTAGTACATTTGTTTGCGTTTGTATCCAGTTAGAAAGGGTCGCTTGTTTAGGGACGATTGATGATTCTTTTAATAAATTTAATGCTTGGAGTTTATTTGCAACTGATTCCGATTCGTTCAATAAAGTTTGTACAGCACGTGCTAAGAGTAGCCCACCTTTTTGAACGTTTAATGGATTTGAAATACTATCTAAACTTTGTAAAAGGGTTGTTTTCATACTTTCAGATACCGATGTATCTTTTACTAAAATTTGTGAAAAAGTTTGGAGATCTTCTACAATACCGCTAGTTTTAGAGCCGTTAATCATTGCTTGGAAAACGTCTTTTGTAAATGGCATTTTTAGTTGAATCATCTTTTGAAGTGCAGTTATTGCGTTTTGTTTCAATATCCCTTCTTGACCTTTTAGCCACCCTTGCGCTTGTATGATTTGCTCTTTGGAGATAGGAATTTGCTCTTTGATAAAATGAGAAACTATTTGCATCACATCTGTAGATTTGGGTAACTTCATCGAATCTAGTAACTGATAGATCTGCCCAGAGATTGTTGATGAACCATTCATTGGGCCTGTAACCACTTTTAACTGCACTTGAGGGGAAATGTTCGTCACTTGAAAAAAATGCGAATCTCCCGCTTTTAAAGGCGTCTCAAGCTTTGCAAACAGTTTCTGATTTCCTACTTGAATTTCTGCAAGTTGATCGGGATAGAGTTTCTTAATTGTTCCATGGAGAACTTGACCTTGCTTTAACGCTAACGGCTGATTATGAGTTATATTCGATTGTTGTATTTGAATTGGATTAAATGAAGTGAAATTCATCATCTCACCCTTTACTTTAGTATCATTGAT
>JAPSJC010000002.1 GCA_031178355.1 Ureibacillus sp. | reverse complement strand
GACGATGAGGTAGATAGGTTCGAGGTGGAAGTGTGGTGACACATGGAGCTGACGAATACTAATCGATCGAGGACTTAACCAAAACAAACTTGAACGTGATCAATGTCTTTATCCAGTTTTGAGAGAATAAATTCTTTCTATACATAAATTAGTCTAGTGATGATGGCAAAGAGGTCACACCCGTTCCCATACCGAACACGGAAGTTAAGCTCTTTAGCGCCGATGGTAGTTGGGGGCTTCCCCCTGTGAGAGTAGGACGTCGCTAGGCTCAAAGAGTCATTACTGATTAATCAGTAGTGGCTTTTTTATTTGACGAAGCGTTTAACTTTACGATGTTTTAGATATAGAAAACTATTAGAAGCTCATTCACAATACGAAAACAACGGTAACTGAAAGCTTCAAGATCTCCGTTAAGTTATATATCTAATGCAACGTTGTAAGTAAGATTTACAATGAATCATATGGTGATCCAAATCAAGAATAACTTTTTAATGAATTATTCTAGTATCTAATCGAGGCTTATAGTTGGTTTGTCGAATTATTATAGAGTTTTGTTTCTTTCACATCATACTTCAAAACACTCCGTTGATGACATTCCAATAGCAATTCTGGAATAGAATCACGCAAATTGTGCAATCTAAATTAACATAATATCACTCAAAACCTGAACATCGGAATAAAGTAATTATCCTTATAATATATTCGTGGACCATCAAATTATTGATGGAATTACGTATATAAAACATATTCATTTAGTTTTAAAAAAACTCAATTTTTGATGGAAACCACTTGATTATTTTCCAATTATGGATATAATAATAAATGTATTTTAAATTAGTATCATAGATATTTGGATCTTTCCGAAGTAGCTCAGTGGTAGAGCAATCGGCTGTTAACCGATCGGTCGTAGGTTCGAGTCCTACCTTCGGAGCCATTTTTTTTTTGCAATTTTTAGGTGTTTTTATTTGAAATAAAAAAATAAAAAATTGTTGCATAATATAACAATTAATGATATGATAATTCTTGTCTTGTTTAAGACGAGCTTTAATGGCCCGTTGGTCAAGTGGTTAAGACACCGCCCTTTCACGGCGGTAACACGGGTTCGAATCCCGTACGGGTCACCATTTAAATTAATCATTTAACACTTCTCATTATGGAGGATTAGCTCAGCTGGGAGAGCACCTGCCTTACAAGCAGGGGGTCGGCGGTTCGAGCCCGTCATCCTCCACCATAAGTGTTAATGGAGAGGTAGCGAAGTGGCTAAACGCGGCGGACTGTAAATCCGCTCCTTCGGGTTCGGCGGTTCGAATCCGTCCCTCTCCACCAGTATTGGGGTATAGCCAAGCGGTAAGGCAACGGATTTTGATTCCGTCATGCCCTGGTTCGAATCCAGGTACCCCAGCCACTATTATTAGTACAATGTTAGAATTTATCTAATCAAACATTACATTAATCTCACATGATAATCCTCTACTCTATGAGTAGAGGATTTTTTTTCATTCTTAAAAATGTCTCTATAATGGACAGCTCTCTTCGAGTTGAAATCATCATCGAGTTGAATTCTCGCGGACATAATGGTCCGGAAAATAATAAACTGCCCTTGAACCCCATTCTTAGGAACAAAAATCAGATAACTATCCTGGCTCCTAACTCTCTAAATACAAATCGAAAAATTATTGTAATTAGTCTCCCTGTTTTAATATTCTTCAATTACTATCTCTAATATATCTGTTCAATTAACTTTTTCCATTATTGTATAAAAATACATAAAAATGTTAAGTTGAGCCACCTCTAAAGACCAACTAAAATAGAAATAAGGGGGGTTAATATATGAAAAACAAAAACATATCAATTATTGGAGTACCATCTGATTATGGTCAAAGAAGACGTGGGGTCGATATGGGACCAAGTGCAATGAGATATGCGGGAGTAGTGGAACGGCTTGAAGTATTAGGTTATGACGTACGTGATGAAGGGGATATACAAGTAAAGAGGGATAATTTAATAATTGAACAAAATAATAAACTGTTAAATTTAAACGATATAATTAAGATTAGCTCAGAGCTCGGGAATATTATAGAAAATGTGATTAATTCTGATAGATTTCCGCTTGTATTAGGTGGAGATCATAGTATAGCTATTGGTACTTTATCTGGCCTTGCCAATAAATATAAAAATTTAGGAGTTATATGGTATGATGCCCATGCTGATTTAAATACACCGGATACAACACCTTCTGGTAATATCCATGGTATGCCACTAGCTATAAGCTTAGGTATAGGTGATGACGGTTTAACTCATATTCGAGGTTATGCTCCTAAGATAAAACCTGAAAATATCATTATCATTGGAGCTCGTTCAGTAGATCCTGGGGAAAAAGAATTAATTAAACAACTAGGTATTAAAGTTTACTCAATGCATGAAATAGACCGTTTGGGAATGACAAGAGTTATGGAAGAATCGATAGCATATTTGAAAGATAAGCAGGTGGATGGTGTTCATTTATCATTAGATTTAGATGCATTAGACCCACTATATACACCTGGTGTTGGTACACCTGTTCCAGGTGGAATAACATATAGAGAAAGTCATTTAGCTATGGAGATGCTCGAAGAAGCTGATATAATTACGTCTGCTGAATTTGTCGAAGTAAATCCTATTCTAGATGAAAGAAATAAAACAGCAAATACTGCAGTTGCCTTAATGGGTTCGTTATTTGGCGAAAAACTGATTTAAAACAAGATAATACAAATGATTATCTTTTGGAAAAAAATACTAAAATAGACCTAATTCTGTAGTATTAAATTTTGATATAATTTTTTAAAATGAAACTTTTTGAAATTAGTTTCGTAAATATTAGTGACCAAAAGGGTGGAGTGGGATACAAGATGGATGCGCTAGTGAACAATAGAATAAAGCAAGTGCTTAAAGGTGATCAAAACGCATATTCAGATATTGTGAACCTCTACCAGCATAAGTTATATCAAATATGTTATCGAATGCTTAGCAATAAGCATGAAGCAGAAGATATTGCGCAGGAAGCTTTTGTTCGAGCGTATATAAATCTTCATACCTTTGACCAGAAGAGGAAATTTTCAACATGGCTGTATAGGATAGCTACAAACCTTTGTATTGATAGAATACGAAAGAAAAAGCCAGATTATTATTTAGATGCGGAAGTAGCCGGTACAGAAGGGCTTGATATGTACTCGCAGTTATCATCGAATGACAAGTTGCCTGACGATCAAGTAGAACAAATGGAATTACAAGACCGTATTCAATATGAAATAAGTAGATTACCTGACAAATATCGATCGGTAATTGTCTTAAAATACATGGAAGAATTATCACTTCAAGAGATTAGTGAGATATTAGATTTGCCTTTGGGAACTGTTAAAACAAGAATACACAGAGGGCGTGAAGCTCTTAGGAAGCAATTAAACAATCTGTAGGAGGTTATTTGCATGGGTACGTGTCCACAATATATTGTTGACTATATGCAAGAGTACTTAGATGGTGATATCAGCCGTGAAAATGAACAACAACTCAAACAACACTTACAAAACTGCGCTTCTTGCAGGCAGCATATGCACGAATTGAGCGACACTGTAGCTTTTGTAAAAAGTGCTGCACATATCACAGCGCCTCCTCATTTTGAATCAGAGGTAATGAAACGCTTACCGAAAGGAAAAAGTCGTGTAGGTGTTCAAAGATGGTTTAGACGTCATCCAATCTTAGTAGCAGTTGCCGTTTTCTTTTTATTCATGAGTACTTCATTAATTGGCAGTTATCAAAACAATGAGTTCTCTGTTACAAAACAACCTAACTTAGTTCTAGATGGGCAAACAGTCATCGTACCTGAAGGTGTAATCGTTAAAGGTGATATTGTTGTAAAAAATGGCGATATCATCGTTGAAGGTGAAGTCGATGGGAACATTACTGTGATCAACGGGGAGTATATGGCTTCTACTGCTGTTGTAACAGGAGAAATTGAAGAAATTGATGAGGTTTTTGAATGGCTATGGTATGAGATCAAATCAATGGCCAATACTGTTGTCGAACTATTTCAATAACAAATAATATATTCAGCTACGAATTCATATATTATAAAAGATGGAGTCTGCTCGGAAAGAGTGGACTTTTTTCTTGGAGGATTTTGAAATTGATCTGAATCGATTTTTTAGAAAAAAATCAGTTTACCCTTATTTAAATACATATTGAAAGAAAAGTTAGTATACAATTTTGGCTAGTTCGCAAAATATAGGCAATTAACTTTTTCCATAGCCCTATTTGTTACTTACTAAAATCGAGAAATCTATTGTTTAATTATGATATACTGTTTTTAACATTTATTCATAATTAATCCCCTTAATCAAATTGTCTAGAACCACTGTTAACGGTATCTGTCATCATGTATTATGAAACGGCTATTCTGTAGCGTGATAATGATTATAGGGTATTAGCTAGAAAAAAAGTGGGGGATGCCACATGCAGATTATTCAACAATTTACAGATTATACACCTGTGAATGTGATTGTAAGCTTTTTAGACGTCCTACTCGTTTGGTACGTAGTATATAAATTACTAACCCTCATTAAAGGAACAAAAGCTGTTCAATTACTTAAAGGTTTATTTGTTATTATATTTTCAAGAATTGCGACAGAAATATTTGGTCTCGATACATTAGGTTGGATGCTACAACAAGTGATCGACTTCGGGTTCATAGCAATCATTATTATCTTCACACCTGAAATTAGAAGAGCGCTGGAACAACTCGGAAGAGGGAAAATATTCCAACGTTCTTCGGGTCAAGTAGGTGATGAACAAACTAGGCTCATTGAAGCAATGAAAAAAGCAATAAGCTATATGGCTAAAAGGCGTATAGGGGCTTTAATTTCAATTGAAAATGAAACGGGTTTAAATGAGTATATTGAAACAGGTATAAAAATGAATGCAGATATTAGCTCAGAATTGTTAATTAATATATTCATACCAAATACCCCATTACATGATGGTGCTGTTGTAGTACAAAAAAATAAAGTAGGAGCAGCAGCATGTTATTTACCACTTTCTGAAAGTACATTTATATCAAAAGAGTTAGGTACACGACATCGTGCAGCTCTTGGCTTAAGTGAAGTAACGGATGCCATTACGATAATTGTATCGGAGGAAACAGGTGCTATTAGCTTGGCGAAAAATGGCAACCTAAATCGCAATCTAACTATAGATGAATTTGAAACACAATTAAGAAAAATGTGGTTTGGTCCAGAGCAAGATTCGGATCTGTCCTCTAAGTGGACTTGGAGGGGGAAAAAGAATGGATAAAATTTTTGATAGTCCGTGGATTTTAAGAATTACTGCATTAATCCTTGCCATATTAATGTTCTTTTATGTGAAATCCTTACTTAGTGATGGAACAACATCATCTTCTAACAATCATGTAGATGTTCTTACTGATATTCCACTTGAAGCGTACTATGATTCTGATAATTTAATTGTATCAGGTCTACCTGAAACGGTTGATGTAACAATAGAAGGTCCGATGCCGATTGTATTAAACACAAAGCTGAAAAAGGATTTTAAACTATTTGTTGACTTAGATTCATTCTTAATAGGTGAACATAGAGTTAAGATACAATCTGAAGCGTTTTCAGATAAGTTATCTGTAAAAATAAATCCTGAATACGTCAATGTATCTATTGAAGAAAAGGTTACAGCGGAATTACCAATTGAACCTGAGATGAATAGTAGCCTTATAAATGAAGCATTTGTCTTGAATAGTATGGTTGCTGAACCCGGTACTGTGTTTGTAACTGGGGCAAAAAGTGTGGTAGCAAGTATAAATTATGTGAAAGCAACTGTAACAAGTAGTCATGGTATTAATCGGTCATTTGAACAAGATGCAGAAGTAAAAGTCCTCGATGGTAACTTAAATAAATTAGATGTTGTTATTGAACCGGCAAAAGTAAAGGTGAAAGTTGAATTAGAAGAATATAGTCACGATTTACCTATTCGTATTCAACAAGTTGGTACACCAAAAGAAGGGGTTAAGATAAACCGTCTATCAACGACTACTCAATTGGTTCAAGTCTTTGGTCCGAAATCCATTATTGACGGATTATCTGAATTAGTCGTAGAATTTGACGTGTCAGAACTCGAGGAGCCAGGTCAATATGAAGTGAATCTTGTTGTGCCTAACGGAGCAACCAAGCTTTCCTCTCAAACCATAATTGTACAAGCTAATGTATCTAAAGTAGAAGCACCACAAGGCGAAGAACCTACAGATGAAGTAATTAATGAAGATGAACAAGTAGTAGAAGATGAAAACAATTCAAATGAATAGGGATATTAAAAAATTATAAAGAGAATGTAATTATTGTATAAATTTGAGATTAATTACAGAAGCATTGATTGTCTAGTTTTAAAAGGATGTCTAGCATTGAAGGAGAGAAAAACTTAATGGGAAAATATTTCGGAACTGATGGCGTTCGTGGTATAGCAAATAGTGAGTTAACACCAGAATTAGCATATAAATTAGGACGTATTGGTGGATATGTGTTAACAAAGCAGGCTACAGGACGTCCAAAAGTAATTATAGGTCGAGATACACGAATTTCTGGTCATATGTTAGAAGGCGCATTAGTAGCAGGTTTACTATCTATTGGTGTAGAAGTTATGAGACTGGGGATTATTAGTACCCCTGGAGTAGCCTATTTAACTCGTGTTATGAATGCTGATGCAGGTGTAATGATTTCAGCCTCTCATAATCCTGTTGCTGATAATGGTATTAAATTTTTTGGTCCAGATGGATTTAAATTAACGGATGCACAAGAAACGGAGATCGAAAGTTATCTTGATTTAGAAGAAGATACACTACCACGTCCAATAGGTGCCGATTTAGGTACTGTTAGTGACTACTTCGAAGGTGGCCAAAAATACATCTCGTACTTAAAGCAAACTGTTGACGAAGATTTTATGGGTATACATGTTGCCCTTGACTGTGCTCATGGTGCCACTTCTTCTTTAGCAACGCATTTATTTGCCGACTTAGAAGCTGATATTTCATCTATGGGTTCATCTCCAAATGGCTTAAATATTAATAATGGTGTTGGTTCAACACATCCTGAAAAACTAGCCTCTTTTGTCGTTGAACGTGGCGCTCATGTTGGATTAGCTTTTGACGGAGATGGGGATAGACTTATTGCTGTTGATGAAAACGGAAAAATAGTAGATGGTGATCAAATTATGTTCATTATCGGAAAATACTTGAATCTTAAAGGGCGTTTAAAGAAAAAGACTGTTGTATCAACAGTAATGAGTAATATGGGCTTTTATAAAGCACTTGAAAAAAATGAAATGACAAGCGTAAAGACAGCTGTAGGTGATCGTTACGTAGTAGAAGAGATGCGAAGAAACGATTATAATTTAGGTGGAGAGCAATCTGGCCATATTGTTTTACTCGATTATAATACAACTGGAGACGGCTTATTAACAGGGATTCAGTTAGTGAATATTATGAAAGAAACTGACAAAAGGCTATCTGAACTTGCTAGTGAAATGACAATATATCCTCAAAAATTAGTGAATGTTCGAGTTACAGATAAAAACGCAGTTACACAAAATACAAAAGTTGCTGAAGTTATTACACAAGTTGAAAGTGAAATGGCGGGTAACGGTCGAGTTTTAGTTCGTCCTTCAGGAACAGAACCTTTGGTACGTGTGATGGTAGAGGCTGCTACTGAAGAACATTGCGAAAATTATGTAAATCGTATTGCTTCTGTTGTTAAAGAAGAAATGGGATTAAATGAATAATATGAGAATCAAAATCCAATAGGCTGAATTCTATTGGATTTTTTATTTAGCACGTGTTTATTTGAAATATATTTCGTCAATAGTAGGTGTGAATCAACTATTAGGAGTGAAGGTAATGGCGAGAATAGCTACATTAATAACAGATATGTTTGAAGATATGGAATACACAAGTCCAAAAGAAGCATTAGAAACTCATGGGCATACAGTTGTGACGATTGACAAAGAGGGAAGTAAAGCTGTAAGAGGAAAACAAGGTGAGGCACGTGTTGAAATTGAATATGGCATATCTGATGTAAACCCTGAAGATTTTGATGCATTATTTATTCCAGGAGGATTTTCACCAGATTTACTGAGAGATGATGACCGTGTTGTTGCATTTGCGAAATCTTTTATGAGTCAGATGAAACCAGTATTTGCAATTTGCCATGGGCCGCAATTATTAATTACGGCTAGATCTATTGAAGGTCGTGACATTACTGGATATAAATCTATTCAAGTGGATTTAGAAAATGCCGGTGCTAAATTCCATGATAAAGAAGTAGTAGTATGCCAAAAGCAGCTTATAACAAGCAGGACACCAAAGGACTTGCATGCTTTTAACCGGGAAATTGTAAACTTATTAGAAGAAAAAGGATTGTAAACAAAATAAGTAGTGTAATAGATTTTAACTTTTTTTACCAAGCGCAAAAAACTGTTACAAAATTATAAATTAACTAATGAAATTTCCACTAGATGTCCGATTCTAGTGGAAATTTTGTTAACTTTTTAATTTTGAGTTAGTAGGACTAAGTGCATAAACATTTGACGAAAAGTTGCATATTCTGTATGATGAATGTGTTTGATGTATTATTAATAATAAAATACTCAAACAAGCGCAGAAGGAGGAGATTAAAGCGCTATAAAAGCTAAGGGAAGACAATTACAGCGCCTGAGCTAAGGAAATCGGACGGACTTTAATCCTTAGTTGACGAGGTGGAGGTTATCGATTTTTCGGCGGATGCCTCCCGATCGAATGCCCGGTCGATATTTTCGTTTTAAAACATAAAAGTAATTTTATGGACAAAGAAATGAAAAGGCAAATATAAATAGGAAAATGCATGATCAACCTACAGAGCCAATTAGAGGAATTAGACAGAATTCCATTTATAAAGCTGATTTGTAGATTCCTTGTGCATTGTCTTTTGTTAACAAGGTATGTTGACATGTATTCATGAGAGGATTAATTATATGTGTGGAATCGTTGGATATAATGGCGTATTAGACGCTAAAGAAATTTTATTAAAAGGGTTAGAAAAGTTAGAATATAGAGGTTATGACTCGGCAGGAATAGCTGTTCGAAATGAAGAAGGAGTAACTGTATTTAAAGAAAAAGGTCGTATTGCTGATTTACGTACAGCAGTAAATGACGATGTTGCTTCTACAATTGGGATTGGCCATACTCGTTGGGCTACGCATGGTGTTCCAAACAAACTAAATGCTCACCCTCACCAAAGTGCTACTGGTCGTTATACACTTGTACACAATGGTGTAATTGAAAACTATCATTTATTACAAAAAGCTTATTTAAAAGGCATTCAAATGCAATCAGATACTGATACTGAAGTAATCGTGCAACTAGTTGATTTATTTGCTAAAGAAGGATTATCTACAGAGGAAGCTTTCCGCAAGACGCTATCTTTAGTACATGGTTCGTATGCTCTTGCACTTCTTGACCAAGAGGATTCAGATACAATTTACGTTGCGAAAAATAAATCTCCGTTATTAGTAGGTGTTGGTGACGGATTTAACGTTGTAGCATCTGATGCTATGGCAATGCTACAAGTAACAGATCAATTTATTGAGCTACGTGATAAAGAAATCGTACTTGTTCATAGAGATAAAGTAGAAATTACAACATTAGATGGTCGTCTTGTTAACCGTAAACCATTCAAAGCAGAGTTAGATGCGAGCGATATCGAAAAAGGAACATATCCTCATTATATGCTAAAAGAAATTGACGAACAGCCAGGTGTAGTTCGTAAAATTATTCAAGCTTATAGTGGTGCGAATGGCGAACTCACAATTGATGAAAACATTCTGACGGCATTAAAAGAAGCAGACCGTTTATATATTATTGCTGCAGGAACAAGTTACCATGCTGGTTTAATCGGGAAACAATATTTTGAGAAAATAGCGGGTATTCCTGTTGAAGTTCACATTTCAAGTGAATTTGGTTATAACGTTCCATTATTATCAGAAAAACCGCTATTTATCTATATTACACAATCTGGGGAAACTGCGGATAGCCGCCAAGTGCTTGTGAAAATGAAAGAACAAGGATATCCTGCATTGACAGTTACAAACGTACCTGGATCAACTTTATCTCGTGAAGCTGATTATACGTTATTATTACATGCAGGACCTGAAATTGCTGTTGCATCTACAAAAGCGTATGTTGCTCAAGTAGCAGTATTAGCAGTAGCGGCTTATGTGACTGCACAATCCCTTGGTAAAGATGTTGATTTTGATTTAAAACAAGAGCTTGCAATCGCTGCGAATGGTATTCAAACATTAGTAGATTCTAAAGATGAGCTAGAACAAATCGCGGAAGAATACCTAAAAGTAGCTCGCAATGCATTCTTTATCGGCCGTAATCTAGACTACTATGTAAGTCTTGAAGGTGCATTGAAGTTAAAAGAAATCTCATATATTCAAGCTGAAGGTTTTGCTGGTGGGGAACTTAAACATGGTACGATTGCATTAATTGAAGAAGGTACTCCAGTATTTGCTCTAGCGACTCAAGAGCAAGTTGCTCTAAACATTCGCGGTAATGTAAAAGAAGTGGTAGCTCGTGGAGCGAATGCATGTATTATTGCCATGGAAGGATTGGAAGAAGAGGGAGATCGCCTTGTGATTCCAAAAGTAAATACACTTTTAACACCACTTGTTTCAGTAATACCATTACAATTAATTAGCTACTATGCTGCATTACATCGTCGTGCGGACGTAGATAAACCACGTAACTTAGCAAAATCTGTTACGGTTGAGTAAATAAAAATGAAATTAAGGACCGAAGTATACTCAAATATACTTCGGTTTTTTTGTGCGAAAAAGCTTTGTAGCATATGTTTACTTACTAATATCTGCTCTGTTATACAAAAGAGTTATCTTAGTTTGTAAGAAGATATTTATTAGAGGGATGGAGAATTACAATTTATTTTTACGATAGGTAGATTTTTTCTAATAGCTCTCTATTTTTCTGTTCGAACATATCATTATGGGAGGATACCATGCCAATTTTAGATGCATCGGGTTGAATAAATAATTTCGCACTGTTCACAGCTAATACCGCATCCTGAAATGTACCTATTAATAGATTTACTTTATCTTCATAGCTCATAATATCCCCAGCACCAAAAATTCCAGGAATATTCGTCATACATTTTCCTTTGCTCACTAAATAATATTCTTCATGGAGTTCCGGTTGGATTTCTTTACTGTATGTTAATGAAATCTCACGATTGTATCCATGGCAAATTAAAATATCATCCACAATCAAAATTTGTTCATCCCCAGCATTGTCGATGACAACCTCGTTAATTATAGTTTTTTCTTCATTAGAAACAAGCTTTTTAATCTTTGCGTTTAATAAAATCTTTACACCATGTGCTTTTAACTTCTCAATTTGCGCTTCATGAGCAGTTAGTTGATCTTTCCTGTAAACAACAATTACTTCTTCTGCAACATACAGTAATTCAACAGCCCAATCGATTGCTCCATTTCCACCACCAGAAACGAGTACAGTTTTATTCTTAAAGCGTTCTAGTCCTAAGATTGTATAGTGTAAGTTTGTCATTTCGTACTTTTTTGCACCTTCTAAATCTAATTTAATAGGATTTAAAATGCCGCCGCCAACTGCAACTAGAATTGTTTTTGAATAATGCAATTTTCCATCATTTGTTGCAATGACAAAATAATTTTCAACTTTTGTTATGTTGTCCACCTTCGTATTGAGACAAACAGTTGGTTCAAAAGTCATTGCTTGCTGAATTAAATTGTGAATAAAATGCTGTGCTTGTATCGGTGGTTGTCCACCAACATCCCAAAGCATTTTTTCGGGGTATATATTTACCTTACCCCCTAAAATTGATTGCACTTCTATAATTTTGGTCTTCATATTACGGAGACCACTGTAGAATGCACTGTATAATCCAGCTGGTCCCCCACCAATAATTGTAACATCATAAAGCTCCATCTTTATCCTCCAAAAAAAACTTGACTTTCGTTCGTTTATAATTGATAATCATTCTCGTTAAGTATATCGATAATGATTATCAATTGCAACTGGGAGATGATAGCAATAAGACTTCAAGCGCAAAATATCAAAGTAGCTTACGAGAAAAAAATAATCATAGATGGATTATCAATTCACATTCCGGATGGACAAATCACTACGATTATCGGTTCAAACGGTTGTGGCAAATCAACACTGTTAAAATCTATGACGCGTGTTATCCCTTATCAAGGTGGGCAAGTTTTACTTGATGGTGAGAGTATCCACAAGAAGCTAACAAAGGAATTAGCAAAAGAGTTGGCTATACTTCCCCAAACTCAAGATAGCGCGGTTGGTTTAACAGTTGAGGAACTAGTTTCGTATGGAAGATATCCTCACCAGTCTGGTTTGCGAGGTATTTCAAAAGAAGATAAGAGAATAATTGAATGGGCGTTGAAAGCGACGAACACAGCAGATTACCGTCATTTATTTGTTGATGAATTGTCTGGAGGGCAGCGGCAACGGGTTTGGATTGCCATGGCCCTTGCTCAAAATACAGGGATGATCTTTTTGGATGAGCCAACGACTTATTTAGATTTAGCACATCAACTAGAGGTTTTAGAACTACTACAAAAACTGAATGCAGAAGAAAATAGAACGATTGTGATGGTATTACACGATCTAAATCAGGCTGCAAGATTTTCTCACTATATGATTGCATTACAAAGAGGGGAACTTGTTAGTGCAGGAACACCGGAGGAAGTCATGACCAAGGAAACTTTGAAAGCTGTATTTCAAATTGATGCAGTTATTGCAAAGGATCCACGTACAGAAAAACCTATTTGTATTACCTATGATTTAATAAAAGGAGAATTATGAAAATGAAAAAATGGTTATTACTTATTGTAGCAGTAGTTGCTTTTGCTCTTGCTGCATGTGGAAATAAAGAAGACGAAAATACAACTTCTAGTGATAGTGAAACAACGCTTACGGATACAATTATTTATCAATCTTCTAAAGGGGACATTGAAGTACCTGCAGACCCGCAAAGAGTTGTTGTTTTATCTTCCTATGCGGGAGATTTAATTAAACTAGGTGTAAATATTGTAGGCGTAGATTCTTGGTCAAAATCAAATCCAAATTTTGAATCAGAATTAAAGGAAGTAGAAGCAGTTACAAATGAAGATTTAGAAAAAATAATCGAATTAAACCCTGATCTGATCATTGGTTTAGATAACATTGACAATGCGGATAAATTGAACGAAATTGCACCGACAGTACTGTTTACTTATGGTGAGTATGATTACTTACAACAACATATTGAAGTAGGAAAAGTTGTGAATAAAGAAAAAGAAGCGACAGCATGGGTAGAAGATTTCAAACAACGTGCAGCAGAAATTGGTGAAAAAGTTAAAGCGAAAATAGGTGAGGATGCAACGATTACAGTTGCTGAAAATTATGATAAACAACTTTATCTTTTCGGAGATGCATGGGGTCGCGGTACAGAAATTTTATATCAAGCTATGGGTCTAAATATGCCACAATCAGTAAAAGATGTAGCACTTGAACCTGGTTACTTCGCTATCTCACAAGAAGTATTAGGTGATTATGTAGGGGATTATTTAATCTTGAATCTCGTTTCTAAAGGTCAGGATATTTCTTTCACTACATCTGATTGGTATAACAATATACCAGCGGTGAAAAATGGTAATGTTTTTACTGCAAATGGAGAAGCTTTCTATTTTAATGATGCTTCATCTCTAGAGTACCAATTATCTTTCTTTGAAGAATCGTTTTTAAAATAACATTTCATACTCAATGTTTTGAGCAAAAGGATTGGAGCGTATCTTACAAAATGAAATCAACCTATTCCTTTATACTAAAGCTAACTCTGTCAATGGTCATCTTAATTGTTATAACAGCTGTTGCACTTGGTTTTGGTGCTGCTAATACAACATTATCTGATTTAATAGAAGCACTAATAGGGGAACCTGGCGGTAATTATTATGATATTTTAAGAGAAATCCGAATTCCTCGTGTTATTGCAGCCTTTTTTGTAGGTGCTGCATTAGCAGTTGCAGGAGCAATTATGCAAGGGCTAACACGTAATCCTCTTGCTGATCCAGGTTTATTAGGGCTAACTTCTGGTTCAAATCTTTCACTGGTTCTAACATTTGTCATGCTCCCAGGGTTATCTATGCTTGGTCTTATGTTAAGCTCCTTGATTGGTGCTGCCATTGGGATGTTGCTTGTCTTCGGAATAGGTATGACTTCTAAAAAGGGTCTATCCCCACTTAAACTAGTATTGGCGGGTTCTGCTGTATCTCTATTTCTTCAGGCAATTGCTAATGGAATAGGAATTCTTTTTAATGTTTCAAAGGATTTAACAATGTGGACAGCAGGTGGACTCATTGGGGTAAGTTGGCAGTCTCTTATTATTGTGCCATTCATATTACTAGGTCTATTTATTGCTATTATTTATAGTAAACAATTAACGATTATTAGTTTAAATGAAGATTTAGCGATAGGTCTTGGTCAAAAGATTAAAACAGTTAAAGTAATTTTTATTCTAATTGTCATCATATTAGCAGGGTGTGCTGTTGCAATAATTGGCAACTTAGCGTTTATTGGTTTATTTATCCCCCATATGGTTCGTCGAATATCAGGAGCTGACTACAGAACGATCATACCTCTTTCGATTATAATTGGTGGTGCATTTATGATAGGTACAGATTTTATAAGTCGCATAATTTTTGCTCCACTTGAAATACCGGTCGTATCTCTAGTTGCAATCATTGGCTTACCATTCTTCTTAATTCTTGTGCGTAAAGGAGGAAGAACCTTTGCGTAAAAAAAGAAATGTTAAACAGATATATGTGACTGCAGTAGTTCTCCTATTATTAAGTTTATTAGCTGGAATAAGCTTAGGAGCTTCATCTGTAGGCATAAATAAAATTATTCCAACATTATTGGGAAATGGTACTTTCAAAGAAGAATTTATATTATTTTCAGTTCGTCTTCCTAGAGTTCTAGTTTTAATGCTAGCAGGCATGGCATTAGCGTTATCTGGAGCTATTCTGCAGACTTTAACACGCAACCCTCTTGCTGATCCGGGAATTATCGGGATAAACGCAGGTGCAGGACTTGCTATTACCATTTTTTATATTTATGTAGATGCGCAAATGGAAAATTATGCTTTCCAACTTCCTTTTGTAGGATTTGTTGGGGCAATGCTGACAGCGGTACTACTATATGTATTTTCATATAGTCGAACAAATGGTGTTGAGCCAATTAAATTAGTCTTAATGGGTGTCGGCTTTGCTTTTGCACTATCTGGATTGATGGTAATAATTATGTCCGGTGCCGATCAGGCTGACGTACTGTTTGTTTCAAAGTGGCTTTCTGGAAACATATGGGGAGCTGATTGGCCATTTATATTAGCGATACTTCCTTGGTTGATCTTATTTATACCTATTTTGTTCTTCAAAACACGTACAATGAATTTACTAACATTAAATGAAACAGTTGTAAAGGGTCTCGGTGTAACTATACAAAGAGAACGTGTCCAATTACTAATCATTGCTGTTGCGCTTGCAGCAGTATCCGTATCTGTTGTTGGTAGTATCACCTTTATTGGTTTGTTAGCACCTCATATTGCAAAGCAACTAGTTGGAGTAAAACATCAGAGTTTCCTATTTTTATCGCCACTTATAGGCGGTACGGTACTAGTTTTCTCGGATACTATTGGTCGTGTTATGTATAGTGAACAAACAATTCCGGCAGGTATTATCGTTGCCGTACTCGGCGCTCCGTACTTTTTATTTTTACTACGAAAAGCAGCCTAAAGCGTATTTGTATTTAAAGTCTATGGTAGTTGGTAAATGCTATATATAAAGTTGCATCCTTTTCACCCCTTTAGATATGATTGTCTAAAGGGTTCTTTTTATTTGAAAAAGGACACACTGTCTCTACTGATATTACTTATTTGCTATACAGAAGGTTTATATAATCGATTATATTTAAATGTTAAAATTTATAAGTATGGAGGTTACAAACAATGATTAAGTTATTAACACAAGAAGAACATGAAGAATTATTAGGTACATTAAAAACTCGCTTTGAAAAAAACATGCACCGTCATGAAAATATTGAGTGGGCCAAAGTCCAAGTAAAGTTGGAAGTAAATCCTGAAAAAATGTGGTCCCTTAATGAAATGGATAAAACAGAAGGTGAACCGGATATTACCGGTTATGATCAGGAAAATGACGAGTATATCTTTTGTGATTGTTCAAAGGAGACTCCTAAAGGTAGAAGAAGTATTTGCTATGATCGTGAAGCGTTGGATTCTAGAAAAAAACATAAGCCTGAAAATAGCGCAATGGATTTGGCAAATGAAATGGGTATTGAACTATTAACAGAAACACAATACCGAGTTTTACAGGAGCTTGAAACCTTCGATCAGAAAACGTCAAGTTGGGTGAAAACACCAGCTGATATTAGAAAACTTGGCGGTGCACTATTTTGTGATTACCGCTACGGACATGTCTTTGTGTATCACAACGGTGCAGACTCATACTATGCTGCAAGAGGGTTCCGTGGCATGTTAAGAGTTTAAGTTCAGTATAAACCATTAAATTTTTGACATGTTTTAAAAAATAAGGAATATATATGGAAAGGGAAGGAGGAGCAACTTTCACGAAAAAAATTCTATTATTCTGTGATCCTGGAATTGATGACTCTTTAGCCATTATGTATACGATACTCGACCCTAGTATTGAATTGGTTGGTATAGTAACGAGTTATGGGAATATAACAAAAGAACAGGCTACAGCAAATGCTGCTTACTTGTTGAATTTAGCGGGTAGAAATGACATTCCTATTATTCCTGGGGCTTCTATGCCTGTTGAAGAGGGGGATATGAGAATTTATCCGGAGATTCATGGTAAGGAAGGTCTGGGCCCAATTCAACCTCCCGAAAATTTCCAATATCAAATTTACCCATTTGATACAATACGAGTTATTATTGAAAAGTATAAAAATGAACTCGTGATTGTAGACACTGGACGTTCCACTACCTTAGCCACTGTATTTAACCTATTTCCAGAGCACATAAAGATGGTACATTCTTTTTGTGTGATGGGTGGTGCATTCTTTGTTCCTGGCAATGCATCTGCACTCGCCGAAGCGAATTTCTATGGTGACCCGACTTCATCTAATGTAGTTGTAAAGAATGCACATAATCTGACGATAACTCCTCTAAATGTTACGCAACATGCAGTTCTTACTGAGGAATTGGTGAATTCTATATCAAATAATATGAAAAATATCTATGCTTCACTAATGGAACCAATCTTTAAATATTACTACGAATTTTATAAGAAGAGTGTGCCAGGTATTCCTGGTGCTCCAATACATGATCTTCTTACAGTCATGGTTGTTAATAAACCTACCATCGTTGACTATATACATTATGATGCAACTGTAATTGAAAGTTCAGAAGCAAAAGGGATGTCTTTTATTGATTATCGGCCAACAAGTAAAAAGGGGAAAACAAAAATTGCTGTGAATCTTCATTACGACAAATTTTTAGAAGAATTTAAAAGAGTCATGTTACAGCAATAAATCAGTTACTATAGCATAAGAAGCAGATTTCAAATCATTGATAAAAGATTTGAAACTTAAAATACTCAGCTATTCTGATTGAAAAAAACACTGCTACTTAAGAGACGAGCCGCAGTGTTTTTTAGTATTTATTTATTGAATTGTATATGATGTAGCTTTGCAAAAATACCTTCAGCAGCAACCAATTCATTATATGTGCCACTTTCTTCAATGCCATTTGGTGTGATAACAAGCACTTGGTCAGCATCTCGAATCGTAGACAATCGGTGAGCAATAATCAGTGTCGTTCGATTTTGTGCTAACTCACTCAAGGAAGTTTGAATAATTTTTTCTGTTTCAGTGTCTAAAGCGGATGTTGCCTCATCAAGAATCAAAATAGGTGGATTTTTTAAGAACATCCGAGCAATTGCTAACCGTTGCTTTTGACCACCTGATAATTTTAATCCTCGTTCACCAATCTCAGTTTCATACCCATCTGGTAGTGCTTCGATAAACTCTTTTAAATGAGCTTTTTCAGCGGCATGTTGAATATCCTCAAAGGTAGCATCTAGTTGTCCATAAGCAATGTTTTCGCGAATAGTTCCGGTGAATAAGAAGACATCTTGCTGTACAACGCCTATTTGTTTACGCAACGATTGTTGAGTCATTTCGCGAACATCGATTCCATCGATTAAGATAGCCCCATTTTCAACATCATAAAAACGTGGAATAAGGGAGCAAATTGTTGTTTTTCCAGCACCTGATGGTCCAACAAGTGCTATTGTTTCTCCAGCCTTCACTTCAAATGAGATATTATCTAGTACCATCTTATTACCTTCGTAACTAAAGGAAACATGTTCAAAAGAAATATCTCCATTTAATTTTGATACGGCGATAGCATTAGGTAGATCTGCCACTTCGGGTAATGTATCAATCATTTCTGTAAATCGTTTAAATCCAGCCATACCTTTAGGATATAACTCTAACAATGCACTGATTTTATCAATTGGTTTAATCAAAACATTTGTAAATAAAACAAAGCTAACAAATTCACCATTGGAAAGTTGTCCATTGAAACTTAGCCATGCTCCTACAACTAATACAACAAGTGTTAATAGTCGAGTCATCATATAAATACTAGAATGAGTTCCTGCCATTATTTTATAGGCATATAGCTTTGCATTTCGGAAAAAGCCATTTTGTTTTTGGAAGCGCTCTGTTTCAAAATCTTCATTTGTAAAAGATTTTACGACACGAATACCTGAAATACTGTCTTCTACACGCCCATTAACATCGGCAATTTTACCGTACATTTCTTTCCAAGCATGGTTCATCTTCTTATTACAATAAGCGATAAGCCAAATTAGGAATGGTACCATAATAAGAACAATTAAGGCTAGAGTTGGATTAATCGTAAACATGATGGAAAATGCACCAATGAAAGTCATGATGGCAATAAAGAAATCCTCTGGACCATGGTGAGCAAATTCGCCAATATCAAATAAATCATTGGTAATTCGACTCATGACATGACCGGTTTTTATATTATCGAAAAAGGAAAAGGATTGCTTTTGGAAATGGTTAAACAGCTGCTGACGCATATCTGTTTCAATATTGATACCAAGTTTATGGCCCAAATAGTTAACGATGAAGTTTAATACCGTACTAAGAATATAGGTAAGTAAAAGTAATAGACTTACTGTGACGATAGTATCCCACTCTCTTGTGGGAAGAAGGTGATCAATAAACCACTGAACAGCTAATGGAAAAGCTAGTTCTAATAAAGCAACAATGATCGCACTACTAAAATCAATAATAAATAACCGTTTATGTGGTTTGTAATAAGTAAAAAAGCGTAATATCATACAAAAACCTCGAAATCTTTCAAATTTAGTTGGTAAAAAACAAGTATGTAATCTACTGATACAACATCTACTCAATTGATTCATATTCTAAACTATCAATGTATTTAGTTCAAATATTATGAAAAATGAGGGGTGGAAGGGGAACTTGTAATTCACTCTCTATTTAATCATATTCTTTATTCGCCCCAATGATGGTAATTAGCTAGTTGAAATTTAATAGAATAGGAGTACAATAGCTTTATTATAAAGCTTGAAATTGAGAAAATAAAACACAGAAAATCGTGCTAATCTGAAAGAAGGTACACTATGTTAAATGGTTTAAATATATGGCTACAAAAATATATGCCTATATTAACACCCGTTTCACTTATTATTGGAGTACTATTTGCTGATATTGGTCATCAAGTGCTCTTCCTTGTTCCATTTATATTTGCAATTATGACATTCTTAGGGAGCTTAAGCTTAAATTTTAAAGGTCTAACTAGTTTCTCAAAATATCCAGGGGTAATTTTATTTACAATTGCATTCTTACATATAATAATGCCTATCTGGGCTTACTTCGTTTCGACAGTATTATTTAATGATCACATGTTAACGATTGGGTTTATCTTATCTGTAGCAGTGCCTACCGGGGTAACTAGCTTCATATGGATTAGTTTTAGTAAAGGTCACCTTGCACTCGGTCTATCAATTATTTTAATCGATACGTTGTTGGCACCAATTGTTATGCCGGCATTATTACACTTGGTTATTGGTGAAACAGTTGCTATTAACACAGCTGCTATCATGTTAGATTTACTGTGGATGATTGTGTTACCATCTATTGCTGGGATTGTTTTAAATGAACTGACAAAAGGAAAAATAGAGGACACGATTGGAAAAACACTTGCACCTTTTCAAAAGTTAAGTTTATTTCTTATTATTATGATTAACAGCAGTGCCATTGCTCCATTCTTTGAAAATATTACTTGGGAAATAATTTGGATCATCGTGGTTGTATTCATATTAGCGGTAACCGGTTATGTGTTCTGTTTGATTTTAGGGCACTTTATTTGGAAGGATGTTAGTATCATTACTGCGTCCTTATTTACAGGTGGTATGAGAAATATTGCTGTAGGTGTTGTTATTGCTAGTACGTATTTTCCACCGAAAGTTGTAATGCCCGTTGTATTCGGTATGTTATTCCAACAAGTATTAGCAGCACAATTTAGTAAAGTACTAGAGAAATATAAAGAGAAATTATTACCTGACTTGATTGAAGAACCTAATTAAAAAACGAGTTAGTTGTGATTGGGTTCTAGATAAGCGATTTTTGGGTGTGTTGCCTGGTTGCTTATTGTGACCTTAGTACAGATTAAGAGGGGAACGACTATTTTACGGTAATGAAGACGTTTGGCAATAGGGGGCGGGTATGAACTGTCCATGAGAGTGGTCTCACGGACAATTTGCCCGAAAATCGCTGTACTGTCCATTGAAGCAACCTCAAAAAACCTTTTTTTAAAAATTTAAAACATAATCCTTGAGCTCAGTACCTAAATCGAATACTTTACGAATGTATCCTTTTTCGGAATATCATAATCGCAATCCCCATAATAACAACCGTATAGCCAATGACAACTAGTAAAGATGCCCATATGTCCTGATGATTTCCTGAAAAGGCAGACTGTGCTGCATCAACTGCATGAACAAATGGTAATAGGTAGCAGATGGTTTTGAAAGTTCCGCCGATTAAATCTAGACTGAACCAAATGCCACTTAGAAAGGCAGTTATATTCACGAATAATGCGAAAATCCCCCCAACCTGCTTATCTGTAAAAAGGGTTCCAAACAAAAGGCCAAAACTAATAAAAAGAACGGAAATAAGTAAAAGTACTATAAGAGCCACTATACTATTCGCATCTAAGGTGAGCCCTAAAAAACTAGATGCTATGAAACAAACAACTATTTGTAATAAAGCAATAGGTAGCATTGGAAGTAGGTAACCGATAAGATAATCTCTCGCACCGAGTGGAGAAGCAAACAAACGCATTAATAATGAACTTCCACGATCCTTCCCTAACAGCATCCCAGAAAACAAAGTTAAAAATGAAAATCCAAATACAATTATGCCAGGAGCTAGTTGTTTAATTTGAAATAATTCATAAGGCATGTTTTGTTGCATAATTGAAAATAAAAATAATAGGACAAGAGGTAATCCGAATCCGAATACCAATGAAAGTGGATCACGGAGAATCTCTTTTTGATTTCTCGAAGCAAAATTCAATGAGCTCATACAAATACCTCCATTTCTTCTGTAACAAAGAGAAAGACTTCTTCTAAGGACCGTTTATTATATTTTTCCTTTAATTCGATGGTATTCCCAAGCGCACATAATTTACCATGATTCATAATTCCGACCCGATCTGCTAATTCCTCTACTTCATCTAAATAATGAGTAGTTAAAATAATCGTCATTTGACCTTTTAGCCCAAGTAAAATGTTCCATAAGTCTCTTCTGGCACGAACATCGAGACCCAATGTTGGTTCGTCTAAAAAAGCAATTTGCGGTTTTGAAATCATCGCCATGGCTATACTTAATCTCCGTTGAAGTCCGCCTGATAATGTCTTCGCTTTTGACTTTGAACGATCCGTTAAACTAAATTGCTTCATCATTTCACAAGCTCTAGTAGCTGCTTCTTTTTTATCACAGCCATAAATCTTAGCTATAAATTCAAGATTTTCTTTCACAGACAAATTTGGCGCGATAGCAGTTTCTTGTGGAGATATATTCATCAGTTGTTTTGCATCTTGTAAATTTGAATAAATCGATTTGCCATCAATTTTGATGTCCCCGCTAGTAGGTAATTGAAGTCCATTCATCATCTTTATTGTCGTTGTTTTACCTGCTCCATTAGCTCCAAGAAGTGCAAAGAATTCCCCTTTATTAATTTTTAAGGATAGATGATTAACAACTACACGTTCTCCAAATGCTTTCGTTATACCATTTAGTTCAATCATTTCTAATCAGTCCTTTTATTAATTTTTATCAATGCATTTATTTGTTCAATATCACGTTTAGAAACTTTGTATTGAACTGACCAGGTAATGAAATACGGTAAAGTGAAATTGAAAAGTAAGATCAATACATTCCAGAACGTTTCGGGCGTCCAAATCGTAAAGACAATGGGTATCCATATAAAACTTGTAATACAAAAATGAGTAAGGTACTGTCTCAACATACTCCATTTAGCAATTTCAAATAAGAGTCCACAAAGTGCAAAGGTAATTCCAATCAATGCAAATCCAAGGTTTTGTAAAATAAAGGCTAAAACCTCATGATTAATTAACTTTTCAAAATTAGGTGACACAGCTATAAACTTTCCTCCACCAATACCTAATGAAATAATTATCATTACGATTTGACAAATAACAAGTCCACTTATGCCTCCAATGACAATCCGTTGCAGAATATCCTTTTTCATTTCAACACCTCACAATCCCAATTGTTTTTTAATTTTTGGAACATATCGCCTTGAAGCAAACGTTTTTATATTACCTTCGAATGTAACTTCAATTGTTCCAGTTTTACTAATATTCATATTGGAAATTTCTTTGATATTCACGATTTCAGAGTTTGAAATACGTACAAATTGATTTGGATTTAACTTCTCTTCTAATTCATAAAGACGAAGTTTTACTTCAGCAATTTCATTAGAGGTTTGTATGTATACTTTCTTCTGTTCTGTATAAATCCGTAAAATGTTTCGAATATCAATAATTTTGACTCCGCGGTGGGTGTGTGCTGAAACTCGTTCAAAAGAATCGGAGGATAGTAGTTTCATTATTTTGGTTATTTCATCTGTCACTTCATTTGTAATAATGATTAACTTTGGTTCCTCACAGGTTGGATCAATAGACAGTTCAATTTTCATTGTGATGACCTCCTATGGGTTAAATATAAAAGATTAAACGAATGAAAGTAAATGAAATCTAGATAAGTGGTTCAAAATAAAGGATAAGTGGTTGGAAAATAGCTTTTTGACATAACCGAAGCAGGACTTGACTGTGGAGAAAAGTGTGAGGAAAAATTTACCACACACGTTACAACCAGAACCATTAAGAGAAATAAACCTGGTTAAAGTACTATGAGCAATTCAGGCATATTAAGTTAACGGAACTAATGTATATTGCCTGAGAACGATGCCTTAAATAAAGAAATAAAAAGAGTCATTTCACAAGCAGTTACGCGAGTGAGATGGCTCTTTATTTATGTATAAACAATTTTAATTTATATGTGTATTAACCTGAAATCATACTTTTTAATCATTACAAAATAATACGAAAGCCATAATGAATACTCGCTTAAAAGGGGAAATACTTGTTAAAACTACATTTAAATTAAAGGTACACTTTTATTTGAATATTGATAAAAAGAAGGTTTTGCAACAATGATTCAAATCATTGGTATTACACATGACCACCATCTAGAAAAAAATAATACAATCGAAAACGTAGATATATTGTCTTTTAAATGGTACTGGGTTGATTTTAGTGAAGCTACAGAAGAGGAAATAAAACATTTATCTACGACTTTTCACTTTCATCCTTTAGCAATTGAAGACTGCGTTTCAGAGTTCCAAAGATCCAAACTAGATTATTATAGGGAATACACATTTTATATAACTCATGCTGTTCGTGAAGATGAGAATGAAATAAAAAAAGATGAAGTGGATTTTTTTATTAGTGAAAACTATATTGTAACGTTTCACCAAAATCCATCAATTGAAATTACGAAGGTTTGGAATTTACTGTTAGCTCAAGAAACACTTGAAAAATGGGATCCGTATTATGTTTTCTATGAAATTTTAGATAAAATCGTGGATAATTATTTCCCAATTGTATATAAGATTGAAGATGAACTTGAGTCGATGATTAAGAATAATGAAAGTAAATCTATGAGCAAATTAATGGATGAACTTTTCGAGACGAGAAATATGTTACTAACTCTTCTACACATAGTTAATCCAATGCGTGACCTACTTTATCGGATGTTAAATTCACACCATTTAAATTT
The DNA here is from genome assembly GCA_031178355.1 of Ureibacillus sp. Taxonomy (GTDB): domain Bacteria; phylum Bacillota; class Bacilli; order Bacillales_A; family Planococcaceae; genus Ureibacillus. The sequence continues at coordinate 95,430 of JAPSJC010000002.1, read as the reverse complement.
AAATCGAGTTGAAGAGCGAAAGGTATACTTTAGTGATATATATGACCATCTGCTGAAGCTTTCGGAAATGGTGATGACAAATAGAGAAGTAACAGCAGATATACGAGATAGCTATTTATCGCTGAATTCCCATCAAACGAATAAAGTAATGAAAACCTTGACGATTATTACCTCCATTTTTGCACCACTAACATTTATTGCTGGAATCTATGGAATGAACTTTGAATATATTCCGGAACTAACTTGGGATTATGGGTATTTTATTTCTTTAGGGATGATGGTAATCATAGGAGGTTTAATGCTTCTTTGGTTTTGGTGGAGAGGCTGGTTTAAATAATATCTTTAATGGAATATTTTTTAAAAGTTCTTATTTTATTCGCATACTGATTAATATTAATGCTACACCACTTAGTAAACAAATAATCTTCCCTAAAGAGAATCGGTCGCCTAAACCAGAAATGCCAATGCCTGTAGTTATAATCATTACTGTCGGTCCAACAAGAGCTAGCATGGTATTAATAACTAAGGCTTTTTCAATATCGTTAAATTTAAACATCAATCCGGCTGCCGCAATATCGACACTACCTGAAAAAATACGTAACAAAACCATGTAAAGTAGAGCACTTTCCAAAATGTCATCTCCTGATTATAAATTGGTACATCCTATGAAAATGTATGTTTGTCCATGGGGAAATATTAGTCTAATCTACAGGGGATTATTCTCAAATCTTTACCCATATTAAGAGAAAAGGAGGACTAAAAACATGTATGATAAAGATCCAAATCAAAAAATAGAAAGTGCAGCGGAGGCTAATATTGAACTAAATAAAGAGATGAATAGTGATTATCACTTGCATACAGAGAAAATAAATTCAACTACAGAAGCAAATATAAAATTGGAAGAAGAGTTTTATGGAGATCACGATCAAACTGATATTGTTCCAACGTATCTTTATAATAATACCCCCGCTATAAAAATTACAGGGGAAGATTAGAACATGGAGGTGCCAAACTAAGCACCTCCAGTTTTTTTATTTACTTTGACTTTCTTCTCTCACTTGTATAAGTTTCTTGATTTGCTCATTCATTAAACGAGCTTGTGACAAAGCTACCTTATCTTGAACAATTTCACCTGGTTTACTGGCTTTACCGATTATATAACCGGTAAAAGGCATTTTTAAAAAATCAAACGTATATTTTAACTGCTGAATAAGTGGTAAACCTTTAATTCTTGGGTTGTCTCCTCCTACCGCTACAACATATGTTTCAACAGTCTTTAAATGTTCTTTTAGAGTAGGGTACCTTTGATCTCGAATTGCCTGACTAAATCGGTCGATTAAATTCTTCATCAAGCCAGAAGCACTATACCAATAGATTGGTGTGGAAAAAACGAGGATATCGCTTTCTAACATTGCTTCTATGATTTCATCATAATCATCATTTACAATAGAGAAACCATCTTCAGTATGACGCTTATCTTCGATAGGGTTAATTATTAAATCTTTTAAATAGATTTTTTTATACTCAATCCCATTTAAAAAAACATCGGTTAAATACTCGGTGTTTCCATTGGTTCTAGAACTCCCAATCAATGCTACAACTTTCATAGTACCCTCCCTTAATAGTTGTTAAAAATAAAAAGACATACATATAAATATCTATGTATGTCTTATCAAAAAAAGTAATATTAAATTCTGTTTAGTAATGCATGGATTGTTTCTTTTAAGTCTTCATCGTGTTCAGAAAGCTCAATTAAGTTCGCTACACGTTCTTTTAAAATGTGTCGTTCTAAAATTTGTTTTTCGTCTAAAACACTTATGATAATTTGAAGAATTAGGCGATCACGTTCTAATAAACCTTGTTCAAGACGTTCTGGTACGACTTTTGCATCTAATTTTTGTACTTTACTACCCATTAACCTTACCCCCTACAATACAAATCATATGGACCTTGCGTAATAACGCCCAAGTTTTTGATGATAAATTTTAAAAATAAACTTTGGCTTTCACCGGATGCCTTTAACTTCTAATAAAGTTAAATCCACAATTATATTAACATATTTCAAAAATTTAAGGAACTGCATTAACCAACAATTGTAATTAGAATTTTAGCGAATAAAGACGGGATCTTCACCGGTATCTATAGAAGTATAGAAATTATCTATAGCAAGAGAAATAGCTTGTCAATCTGCATTAGTTTACATTAGCGTTGTCATTTTTGGGGAGATAAAACATACAATAGATGATATGAAAAAGGAATGGTTTTACGATTGCTGTGGAAAAAATACGGCAACCCAGATTACAATTCAAAAAAAGGCAGTTATTCTATACCTTTTGAAGTAAAAATTGAAAAATTCACTGGGAAAATATGTTGAAGCATTAAGTCATTAACAATTGCGTGCAGAGTCGTTGAAAAATATGATTTTGCACTCTTTTTATATATATTCAAATATCAAATGGGAAAAAATCACATTTTTATTTCTTGTCTAATATAGTATAATATCATAAATCTAGAAAAATTTTAAGAATGAAATCCGTACAATTCAGTGCTACACTTAAAATAAGTACTATACGGGAAGTAAACAATTAACATATAATGATAAAATAAACTCTAATTTCCATAATTGCGAAATTTAGGGGGTAGTTTTTGCATATATTATTAAACTTAATAGTTAGTTCATAATGAGTTAATAATTGCAATGTATTCTTTTATAGATATATATTTTAACGAAGGTGATAAAAGGTGACAAAAATGACATGGAACCCGAAAATTTTAATATTAACAGGTAGCTATGGCAATGGTCATTTAAAGGTTACAAAAACTTTAAAAGATATGTTCTTGAAACAAGGGGTAACACAAGAAAATATCGTAGAATCGGATTTATATCTCGATTCACACCCAATTTTAACAAAGGCTTCTAAATATCTATACATTAAAAGTTTTACTTATGGACAAAAAATCTACGGATTTCTCTATTATGGGGGAAGTAAGAATAAAAGAATTGTATCATACGATTTTTTAAACAAGTATGGAATGACTACCTTGAAGAATTTGATTGAGGAAGTGAAACCAGATATCATTGTGAATACATTTCCAATGTTGGTTGTTCCAGAATTCAGGAAAGAAACTGGTGCCCAAATTCCAATAGTTCATGTAGTAACAGATTATTATGCACATAAAAACTGGATACACGAAGAGGTAGACAGATACTACGTTGCTTCTAATACATTAAAAAGTGATCTTATGAGATTGGGTTTCTCTAGTGACCGTATAAAAGTATCTGGAATTCCTATTGATCCTGTATTTGAGGCAGAATACGATAAAAAAGCTTTATGCGAAGCTTACCGACTAGATATCAATCGTCCTATAATATTAATTGCTGCGGGTGCTTTTGGTGTTTTAAAAGATATTGATGAAACAATGAATAAGCTTTTAGAAGTAAACAACAATCAAGTTGTAGTTGTTTGTGGTAAAAACGAAGAACTAAAAGAAACTCTATCTTCAGAATTTGAGGGTAATAAAAATGTAGTCATATTTGGCTATACAAATAAAATGGACGAATTAATGAAAATTGCTACAGTAATGGTTACTAAACCTGGTGGGATTACATTAAGTGAGGCATTAGCAGTTCAAGTACCATTAATCTTATATCGTCCCGTTCCTGGTCAAGAAAAAGAAAATGCAATTTTCTTTGAGAGTAAAGGGGCGGCTGTTCAAGTAACTCGTCCCAACAAATTAGTTGGAAGTATCTTGAATTTAGTGCAGGATGAAAAACTTCGTATTAACATGAAGAAAAATATGAAGGAATTATATAACGAACACGCAGCGCAAGTAATTTGTGAAGATATCATGTACTTACATGCTGGTAAAGAAAATATGAATAGGATAATAGTATAATTTATGAAATCTATAAAATACGAATTTTATTTACTAATTATCCCTTTAATTTTAGTGGAATTTGTTAGAGGTGCTTATATTATAAGCTATCTACCGAGTCTTTCTATTAATCCAATAGGAATTTCCTTAGCAATTGTTGGCTTAGCGATTTCAATACACTTTATTGGTGATACATTTGCAAATTTCGTTATGGGTTATGTGATTGAAAACATGGGAAGCAATAAGGTTTTACATCTAAGCTTCTTCATTTTAACAACGAGCTTAATCATGTTTACTTTATGGCCAAATAGTTTTACCTTAATCGTTAGTACCCTTTTTTCTGGAGTTGCGGTATGTCCAATATGGATTTATTTACTAACAAAAGCAGCTGGACATAAACGAGGGCAAAGGATTAGTCTTGTTTATCTTGGATGGCTATTGGGATTAGGCTCAGGCTATGTTGTGATGAACTATTTAATTCAATTTGATATAAAAGGGATCTTATGGCTACTTCCAAGTTTAACTTTGTTAGCATGGGTTCTATACGCGCTTGTGAACACGGGGAATATCTGTGTGGAAAAAGTTGATATTAGAAAACAATGGGATATTACAAAAGAATTAGTAAAGAATAGTAAAGTTGTTGTCCCAGGAATTCTTTTTCAAGGTATCGGAATGGGTATGTTAATACCTATTCTTCCTGTATTTGCAATGAAAGATCTGCACTTATCAACAAATCAGTATACATTATTAATACTCATTGGTGGTGTAAGTCTTGTTGTAGCGCTTATACCTCTAGGCAAGTTAGTAGATAATGTAAATAATAAAATCATCTTATGTATTATTGGTTTTTTAATATTTGCAACTGCATTATTTGCACTTGGTACAAAGCCAAGTCTTGCAATTATTATAACAGTTGTTATAGTTTTAGGCGTGTTTTATGCTCTATTCCTACCAGCATGGAATTCTTTTATAGCAGGCTATATACCTGAATCTTTAAAAGCGGTTGGATGGGGAATATTTTCTAGTTTGCAAGGTCTAGGAGTAATGATTGGTCCTGCAATTGGAAGTGTTATAGCAGATTCCTATCAAACATTGGCAACAATTCAAGGTAGTGCAGTCATCTTTGGAATTACGGCGGTCTTCTATTTCTTCTATGCTATTAGTAAACAGAGGAAAGATTTAAAGACAAATGCATAAATGATTTTTACGAACATATAAATAAAATGGAACAAACATTAACCCGGAAATTTCCGGGTTTTTTTAATTTATATATTAGATTCTGATAGATTAAGAATCTTTGTTATTTTTTACAATTTCAGCATTAAAAAAGTAATTATTAGGTGTTATATTGATAAGGTAAGTTACAAGAAATGGAATAACGCGAAAGTAGGGAGATTAAAATTGAAACGAATTGCTTTTGTTTTAAGTATCTTTTTATTGGGGACCACCATTTTTTATTTACCGGCAAGTTATGCAACTTCCCAAAAAACACCCTCGGGAATTGAATTGAGTCAATTGGAAGAAAGGATTGATTCATTTGTTGAACAATTCATTGGTATTACTACTCCCGGTGCAGCAATTACAGTAGTAAACGAAGGAGAAGTAATATTTTCAAAAGGCTATGGTTATTCAGATATAGAGAATAAAATACCGGTTGACCCCGAGGAAACAATTTTTGAATATGGGTCGATTAGTAAACTATTTGTTTGGACTGCTGCCATGCAATTAGTTGAACAAGGCAAACTGGATTTAAATACTGATATTCGAACTTATTTACCTGATGAAATAAATGAAAAACTACTATTCAAAAATTCTATAACTATGAATAATTTAATGAGTCATACAGCAGGTTTTGAAGACTACTATTTTGATTTACTTATGCCTACGCCAAATCAAATCGGAACATTAGAGGATGCGGTTGTTAGGTATCAACCACACCAAGTTTATGAACCTGGAACAATTATAGCCTATTCAAACTATTCAACTGCACTAGCTGCCTATATAATTGAACAAATTACAGGGCAACCATTCTCGAATTACGAAATGGAACATATTTTCTCACCACTCTCTATGAGTCAAACTTCTGGACATCCTACCTTAGCAGATTACCCATCATTAATAAAGAAGAAAGCAAAAGGGTATTTTCCGAATCAAGAGGGAGACTTTAAAGAAGGACCTTGGTCATACATTCCATTGTATCCTGCAGGGTCAGTAAATGGAACAGCAAAAGATTTAGCAAAGTACGCCATTGCTCTTATGCCAATAGGTTCACAAAGCTTGATTTTCAAAGATCGGAATACACTCGATGATATGTTAACGCAAAGCTATTCACCTAATGAATACATGCTTTCAAATGCTCATGGTTTTTGGGAGTATGCTGGGAGTGTTAGAGGATTAGGGCATGGAGGAAATACTGCAACAATGAGTGCTAACCTGATCATAGTACCTGAAGAAAGATTTGGAGTCATTGTTCTTACAAATGCTTCAGGGGAGATGGCCATAACGTACGGGCTAATGAAATTGCTTTTAGGTACATCGGAGACTCAAAATGAAGTTTCCAAAGCAGATTTACCAAGCTCAAGAGAAATTGAAGGTATGTATATTTCCGCAAGACAATCTATAACTACATATACTGAATTGCTTGGATATACAATGCCAATAAATGTTACGGCAATAGGAGAAAATGAAATATTAATCAATGTATATGGACTCGAGGGTAGATATACACAAATACAACCCTATTTATATCAATTATCTTCAAATGGGAATCCAATCTTATATAGCGAGTTTAATAAGATTTATTTTGAAATGGATGAAACTGGTGTTAGAAGAGTAACAACTGGAAAAATTGCTGATTATTTACCGTTAGATGGGGATAGACAATTACCGTGGTTAATTTCTAGCCTCGTGATTGCAGGGGTTTCAATCGTTTTCTTTGCTATTGCCCCGATCGTTTTATTCTTAAAAAGGATTATTAAACGCAATAAATCTAAAAGTGAAAGTACAGAAGAGAAACTTGAGAAAAGGTTATATAGAGGTAGCATTTTTTTAGGGTCAATAATCCTTTTCAATAATATATTATTAATTATAAGATCTATGATGAGTCAATCAATGCTTTCTTACGATGGACTAAAAATCCATTTAATTATAAATTGGATACTTCTCGTTGGAGTAATGGTCATCATAGTAATTAATTTATATAATTGGAAGTATGTTAAATTAAAGAAATTAAAAAAAATTATAAGAATTGCAACGTACGCTCTAATTATCCTATTTATTGCAGTGTTATATAATTGGAACTACTTTAATTTCTACTGATGAACTCTTTTTAATGTAATTGTCCTTTAATTTTTTTTGAGTATAATTGAACCGCAACTTCTCATACTAATTATGGTTTCACATTAGAAATCCAAAATGATGATGAGAGGTGAGCACCGTTGAGTGGTCCAGGGCATTTTAATCCTAGAGCTCATAAGCTTAGCCGAAATTATTCAAAGCCAAAGATGCAAAAATCTCTAATAAATGGTCGTACGGAGGTTCCTCTGTCAACCCAAATTTTGAGAAGTAATGCGAAAGCACATCATTGGTAATATCATTTGGGATTTTGTGAATCACACATTCACTGTATCCGAGATGTAAATCAGGAGGGATTTGCTATGAGCAAACCACCGAAGCACTCTCAATAAAAGCATATATATCAATAATAAATGCAAAAATGAGGGTGAGTGTATCATGGAGGATGAGTGAAAATAACCCGGAATATTTTTATTCCGGGTTTCTTTTAAATTATAGTTCACCAGTAAATATAAATAAAAAGATCTCCTAAGGAAATTTTAATTTTCTTAGGATTTTTTCATTTTCATAGAAAAGAATTAAAAAGAGGTATTTAATCTAATATAACGAAATAGATATAGTAAGAGAATTCTATAGGAGCTGAAAATGTTGGATAAAAACAAAGAAGAAATATTATTTCATTTTGAGAACTCCATTGATTTTGTGCGAAAATTAGAAGAGATACCTGAAGAAAATTGGAGAACACCAATTGCAATAAATAAATGGTCTATTGCAGAAATAATTGGCCACTTGACCCCTTGGGATGAATTCCTTTTAAATGAACGTATTCCTTATTTATTCAATAATACTCCAATGCCAAAAGGGCCAAACGTAGAAGAGCTAAATCATGAATCTGCAGAGGTTAGTAGAGAGAGAAGTAAAGAGGAAACCATCTCAATATTTATAAATATAAGAAGAAATCTAATTATTACTCTTAACAACATTGATGACGAGATGTGGAAAAAAGAGCTAAATATTGAAGAAAGAGCCTTAACCCTCTATGATTATCTTAAAGCTTTCATAGAACATGATTTACATCATTTTGAACAAATCAATAAATTGATCGGTACCTAAACTCCTAAGTAATACATTTAGAGATAAAGCAGAAAAGAGGAATAAAGATGGATGTTAAATACCCAATTGGAACTTTAGAAGTACCTGTGAAGGTTACATTAGAGCATATTCAAGAATGGTTAACGAAAATTGAAACATATGCCTCGCGATTAAGGGAAACAGTAGGGTCATTGAATGAAAATGATTTAAATAAAACTTATCGGCAAGGAGCTTGGACTGTTCGTCAACTTGTCCATCACGTTGCGGATTCACAATTAAATATGTATCAGCGCTTAAAACTAGCATTAACTGATGATAATCCTACTGTAACACCTTTTAATGAAGAAAAGTGGGCTGTTCAACCGGATACAAATCTCCCAGTTGAAAGTTCTATTAAAATGTTAGAAGGAATCAATGAACGCATTGTTTTTTTAGGTCAAAGTTTAACTGAAGAACAGTTAGATCGAGCGTTTATTCATCAAATAAACGGTGAAATAACAGTTGCGAAAAAGGTAGCCAAATTAGCATGGCATGAAGAGCATCATTTAGCTCAAATTAAGATCGCATTATCAAAATAAGCCAACAATATTCAGTAGATAACAATAACATTGAAATAAAAACAACTTCTCAAAAATAGAAGTTGTTTTTATTTACAAACGTTAATGTAAAATTAATATCAAGTTAATAATTGAACCTTAATATAGGTAATAATCCCTTTATATTAAGGAGAAATTATGAAGTCAGTCCTATTTCCGAGCGAAAAATCTATTAATCTATGGTCCTATTATAAACATAAGTTTCAACGTAGATATCAAGAATCGTTGTACTTTAGAAGATATAAGGAATTAATTAAAATTATTAAGCAAGAATCTTTAAATACCTTCTTTCAGCCAATCGTAGATATACAAAATGGTAACACATACGCTTTTGAAGCATTGAATCGTCCAATTGAATCAGAGCATTTTCAAAATACCGATCATTTCTATGAGTTTGTTGGACAAACAAATATTGTATTTCAATTTGAACAGTTTTGCAGAAACCTCTCGCTAAAGAGATTTACCGAACGGGTACGTAAGTGTAAATTACATCAGAATTTTATTTTATTTATCAATATTCATCCCCATGTTTTGCTTGATAATAATTACCATAGTGGTGAGACGTTTAAATTCATTAAAGAGCTTGGTATTCAACCTGAACAAGTGGTCTTTGAATTAACTGAACGAAGTGCAGTTACAGATTTTAACGAATTTGAAAGAGTACTATCGCATTATCGTAAGCAAGGTTATCGAATTGCAATAGACGATGTCGGATCTGGCTATAACAGTTTGAAGACATTAATTTACTTAAAACCAGAGTTTATAAAATTAGACCGTTCGCTTATCCAAAATATTGATCAAAACGAATCTAGTCAAAAGTTAGTTTCATTGATACATAATTATGCTGAACAATCTGAAACAAAAATAATTGCGGAAGGGATTGAACGATACGAAGAGTTAAACTATCTTCAATCTGTTGGAATCCAGTTTGCTCAAGGGTATGCGTTAGGAAAACCGAGTCAAGAGATTCAACTTGGTAGCATTCCAAATGGCTAATTTCATTCAGTCGAGGCCTCCGGCAGATGTCACAGATTTTTAAAGGATTTATCGAGCAAGTCTCGTTAAAATCTGGAAGCAAATACGCCCAGTCGTATTTGATAAAAATACCATATAAGATTAGGTGAGAAAATGGTGACGAAAATAGGAGAAGTGGCAACTAATATTGGAGGAATAGTTAAGAAGGTTCCGTATATTAGTCCTTCTGTGAAAAACAAAGAAGTTGACAAACTATTTACAGATAATCCTGATATTAGGGGAATTGTTGTCGTACATCATGAAAAACCGGTCGCGAATATTACTAGAACACATTTTTATCAAAAGATTGGTACTCTTTATGGATATAACCTGTATATGGGTAGAGAAAGTAAGTTACTTGCTAAGACGAATCCACTAATTGTCGATTACTATCAATCGATCACGGAAGTGAGTCGCTTAGCGATGGAACGTGAAGAAGAAGACTTGTATGATGATGTCATCGTAACAAAGGATAACCAATTTGTGGGTGTCGTTAGTATTCGTGCACTTTTGATGAAGTTTGTAGAAATTCAAGTTGAATTTGCTAGTTTTCTTAATCCCTTAAGCAATTTACCAGGTAACCATTTAATTAATCAACAATTAATGGATTTAATCTCATTAGAACAATTTAGTTTACTGTATTTCGATCTAGATTATTTTAAAACTTATAATGATCTTTATGGGTTCAATAACGGGGATAAGGTCCTTTTACATCTAACTGACATATTAAAGAGAAATGTTTTACACTTAGGATATTTCTTAGGGCATATCGGCGGGGATGATTTCATGGCCCTTTTCCCACACTATGATATTGAGTCTATTTGCGAAAAAATTATTGAAGAATTTGATGAAACAATTTCAAAATTTTATGACCCCGTACATCTCTCTGACCCCAATTTCCAAGTAAAAGGTAGGTCAGGTCAAATGGAGAAACTTACGTTAATGTCTTTGTCAATTGCAGTACTGACAAATAAACAACATCATTTCGAAAAATTAGAAGATCTATCAAACGAAGTAGCTGCTATAAAGCGATTCTGTAAGAAGATAAAAGGCAGCTGTTACATAATTGATCATTACAATGTTAACCTTTAGTAGTTAAAATGTGCTTTTAAACATGTGCTACCATATAAAATATCATTTAGCAGGCGTTAATCCGTGAAGAAGAGATTAACGCCTTTGATACGGTTTAAGACATTCCCAAGTCTTCTTATTAGAACTGTAAAATATAGTTATCAGACAATTGAACTCTAATGGCTTTTTCTGTAATCTAATGTGGGAGGAGTGTTTATTGTGATATTTCTGAATGTTGAACAATACCAATTCGTTAAAAAGCAAGCAAAAAAAGTTTTGAATACCTATACAAGCTCTAAAGACCAAAATATAATTCAAGCAGTTCAAGTGTTGGTTCAAGAGGAAATAAATGAAAAGTTAACGTTTCGTGATATAGAAGAGCAACTAGTACTACAACCTATTTTTGATTTAAAAACGAAAGAACAATTGGAGTTGTTTTTAGAAAAAATTAAAGAATTTGTCGAACCTTTTAAATCCCCAACAGATAATCAGATTAAAAAGTTATTTCCCAAAGATAAAAAAGTGAAACTGCCGAATATGGAGAACTTCGATCTAAAAGAAATTTCGTATTTGAGTTGGCTTGATTATGGTACAAATCGAAAATATATTGTCTATTATGAAGAAGGTATACTTAGAGGCGTGCGCGGGGAATATAGACATTCTGAAAAGCAGGGTATATGTACGGTGTGCAACCAACATGCAAAAGTAGGGCTATTATTAGTCTCTAAAAACGGAACTCAGCTTGGGAATTATACAAAAAAGGGAAACTATATATGCGAAAATAGTGATACTTGTAATAAAGCATTGTCAGAATTTAGCCGCCTTCAAAATTTTGTAACCAACTTACGCTAACTAGTTAAATCGTTATTAGAATTGGAAAGCCAAAGGAGCGTTTAACGACTATTAAGACAGGCGTTTGGAGTGGAAATCCCCTCTAGACGTCTGTCCTATTTGTTTAAAAGAAATAATCGTAAGTATTTTTAGCAAGCAGAAGTAAAGTTACCACAATGAATAAACCTCTAACATAACCACTACCTCGTTTGATGGCATATTTTGAACCACATATAGCGCCTAGTATTTGTGCTACACCCATGATCAAGCCATATGTATAATTAATCTGTCCTAGGAACATGAACATGATTAGTGCTCCAATGTTACTACCAAAATTCAAAAACTTTGCATTACCAGCAGCTTTTAAAAAGTCAAAACCAATCATAAGAAATGCAAAGATTAAAAACGAGCCAGTACCTGGACCTAGAAAGCCATCATAAAACCCAATAGCGAAAATTAATAGGAAGAAACAAAAATATTTTAATGGAGATAACTTTTTATATGTTGAAATGCTTCCCCAATCTTTCTTAAATAAAGTGTAAACTAGTACGCTTGTCAGCATTACTAACATTAATGGCTTTAATAGAGTAGGATCCATTAAATGAACAATCCATGCCCCTATTGCAGCTGCTATAAATACGATTGGGAATAAATTTAGAATGGATTTAAGTTCTAGCTTTCCAGAACGATAGAATGTGATTGTACTCGTTAATGAACCCATTGTTCCTGCAAGTTTATTTGTTGCAACAGCTGCAGAAGGGCTTAGCCCGGTAAATAATAAGGCAGGTAGTGAAATAAGGCCACCACCTCCTACAACTGAATCAATGAATGCAGCTAAAAAGCCAAATAAAAATAATAACATAATAATGGATAAATCAATTTCAAACAGCATATGTAGACCTCTTTTCTTAATCTAGCGACAAAACAAATAGTATCGAAAACATATGACTAAGTAAATGGGGTAAATACAATTTTAGAAAAATAATGTATTCATTTTACATAATCTTGAAGTAAAATGAATTGTAGATATAGTTGATTTTTAATACTGTTTTATGGCAAAGTCACAGTGTATATAAAAAATACCAAATGAATTCATTTTAAGGAGTAGGATAGATGGAGAGTTGGATTACAAGTATAATGGAAGATTTCGGTTATATAGGGGTCTTTCTCTTAATTATGTTAGAGAATATATTTCCACCAATTCCATCTGAGGTTATATTAACTTTTGGAGGATATATGACAACCCAGTCTAATCTTACATTTATTGGGGTTGTTATTGCATCTACACTGGGGTCAGTTGCTGGAGCAATTGCATTATATGGAGTAGGAGCAATTGTTGGAATTAGACGTATTGGTAGATTTGTAGATAAGTGGGGACGTATATTAAGGCTTACTAATGAGGATATTTATAAAGCGAATGACTGGTTTAAAAAATACGGTGTATGGACAGTGTTCTTTTGCCGTTTTGTGCCATTAATTCGAAGTCTCATTTCATTGCCTGCTGGGATGTCGCATATGAATTTTGGGTTATTTCTGATATTAACGACAATAGGCACTCTAATATGGAATATTGTACTTATTTATCTAGGTTCTCAGGTAGGAGAGAATTGGGACTCAATTGTTGCGTATATGGATACTTACTCTAATATTGCGTACGCTATAATCATCATTTTGTTTGTTTTATTTGTATTTTGGTTATTTAGAAGAAAATCAAAAAGAAAATAAAAGATTAGGAGCTGAAAATATCATTTCAGCTCCTTTTATGATTTAAGCGAGTTTTTCAACCTTGTCTTTTGGCAGGAAGAAGGAGACGGTTAATAGTAGAGGGATAATAGATACAATTTGCATTGTAAAAGCAATACCAATAATATCAATTAGCACTCCGATGACTACTCCTCCAACCGCTCCCATGCCGAATGCAAAACCAGTTGTTAAACCAGCCATAGTTCCTATCTTTGTCGGTACTAGTTCTTGTGCGTAAATGACTGTTACGGAGAAACTAATCATTATCAATGTTCCTATGATAATTAAAAATACCGGAACAAGCCAAAGTGGTACATAGGGTAATACTAAACAAAATGGCATTGGAACAACTACAGAAAGTAATATTACATTTTTTCGTCCAATTCGATCTGAAAGTGACCCACCAAAGAATGTACCTACCACTCCAACAGCCAAAAAGATAAAGATTAATATTTGTCCAGACTGAATCGTTAAATCATAATGATCCATTAAGTAAAAAACGTAAAAGTTTGTAATATTCGTTGTGTAAAATGAACGAGCAAAAATAACGATGAATAACAAAGCAATGGCAATAACAACTTGTTTTTTTGTAAGGGCTGGTAGTGAAGAAACTAGCAGTTTTTTATTTTTCTTAGAAGTCTTCTCAGCTTCTAATTGACGAACATACCACCTTGAAATTTTAAAAAGTAAGGCAATGCCAACTGCCGTAAATAGTAATACAATTGCAGCACCACGTTGTCCCAGAACACCTAAAATAAATGCACTAATAAGTGGGGCAAGTGCTTGTCCAGAATTTCCTCCTACTTGGTATATTGATTGTGAAAGCCCCCTCTTATTTCCGGCGGACATAAATGACACCTTTGACCCTTCTGGATGGAAGATTGCAGAGCCAAAACCTAAAAAGATAACCGCAATAATAATTATCCAATATTGCTTTACAAATATAAGGATTAATATGCCGATAAAAGAGCTAATCATTCCAATAGGCAAAGCATAGGGCATTGGTTTTTTATCACTTAAAAATCCAACTACAGGTTGTAAGGAGGATGCTACCATATTTAACACAAATGTAATTACCCCAAGTTGGGTAAAAGTTAATCCTAAATCTCTTGAGAAAATTGGGAACATAGCAGGAACGACGGACTGCATCGTATCATTGATTAGATGACCTATTCCTATAGCAATCATAATCGGATAAATTGGAATATTGTGGCGGTCATTTAGGCTACTCATTGTGCTTCACACCTTTTTCTTTCGTAGGTACTCTTCGTATGTATGTACTATTATAATTTTTACCCTAATATTAAGAATTTAAGAACATAAGTAAGTATAAAAAATGCCGATTCTCGGGAATCGACATTTTAGAATTGTTGTTATAGTAAATTAATAAGCTAAGCCAAATAATGCTTTAATATGTGCTAAATAACGTACATGGCTTGCTTCTTTCATTAATGAAGCAGGTAGACCTTTAAGTGGGATTTTGTTTGCGCCTACAGTTGCTACTCCATCTTTACGTCCTAAACTTGCTAGAGTACCAGAATCAATTGGAGAAAATTCTCGTAATTTTTGACCTCTGATTGTAGCGAAAATATTGTAGCCACAGAATTCTCCCATTTGCCAAGCGTTTTGCGCAGTTGGTGCATATAATGGACGGCCACCATCTGCAGGAAGTGAAACAGAAGCGTCGCCAACAACAAATACATCTTGATGAGATTTAGAGCGTAAATATTCGTCGATTGTTGCTTTACCACGGTCACATTCAAGACCTGACTCTTGTACTAGAGGAAGGGCAGCTACTCCACCAGTCCATACAAATGTGTTTGATGTAATTGTTGAACCATCTTTCAACGAGATAACGTTGCCTTCAACCCCAGTTACAGGAAGTCCAGTTAAGAATTCAACCCCACGTTTTGAAAGAGATTCAGTAGCACGTTGAATCAAATCGTCTGGTAAAACAGGTAGAATTTTCGGACCAGCTTCAACTAGTTTAATAGTGATATCCTTGAAGTCAACTCCATATTTTTCTGCTGTTTTTGGTAGTTTGTCTACGATTTCACCTACAAGTTCAACCCCTGTTAAACCGCCACCACCAATTACGATTGTTCCATCTGCAGGATCATTAGATTTTGCAAAGGCAGCAATTTTACTTTCTATATGGTTATTAATTTTAATAGCATCTTCAACTGATTTTAATACCATACTGTTTTCTTCTAATCCAGGAATACCAAAGAATCCTGTTTGGCTTCCTAGAGCGACAACTAGCATGTCGTAAGAAATGACAGAGCCATTATTTAGATAAACTTCTTTATTAGCTACTGAGAAAGATTTTACTTCTTGGATAACAAGGTTAACGTCTTTTCCTTTAAATAGCGTTTCTAGTGGGAAAGAGATTGCCTTTTCAGCAATTGTTCCACCAGCTAAACGGTGTAATTCAGTAATTAATTGGTGGGTTGGATATTTATTCACCACAGTAATTTTCGCTTCATCTTTACTCAGGTGTTTACGTAATGTTTGAGCAGTTAGTAAACCGCCGTAACCTGCACCTAAGATGACGATTTCTTTTGACATGATTTATCCTCCGTCCTTGACTTTAAATATTTATATAAACGAATAATTATTGATTTTTACGCTCAGCAGATACTTGAAGAAATGCATTAACAAAACGCAATAAATTTTGAACTTCTGGATCTTTTAATAGTTTTAATACACCGAAAATACCAACAGATTCGTTAGAAGATTCAGCACGCTCTTTTGCTTCTATAGCGTTTGCAGCTACATTTTTAACTGTTCCAATAACAGGTTCAGCCATTTCTTTAACCGCACTAACTGTGTCGTTTTTCAGTACATCATCTGTTGCAACCAATTGAGCAAAGTCATATGCTTTTGTTAATAAAGTTACTACCTCTGCTAATTTAGGTAATTGTTCAACTAAAGTTGTAAGTGATTCCTGAACTTCAGGCTTTAATAATTGATCTAGTAGATCCTTCGTGCTTGTAGCTGTAGACTGAGTTTGGCTAATCAATTCTTCTGACATTTCTATTCTCCTTTTCTATAACAGACTAAAAATCTTTAGAGTTTGAAAATTATTTTCACACAAAATACAAACACACAAACAAAATATAATTCGTAACATGATGTATTTTCAAAGTTGTTTATCATATCTAAAGTTGCTTATCAATCTTATCATAATATAAATGACATAATTATCAACAGCTCTTTTTAAAATTTTGAGCAACAAAATGTATGTAAGAATATATTTTGCCTTAAATAGTGTATTAAAGAAATTTAATAGTTCTTTACCAAACAAATAAGGTAAGTACGGGCTAAAAATTCATGGAAATAGTGTGATGTATTATTTTAATTATACGCTTTAAAAACTATAATTTCTAATAATTATAAATAATTTTTATAGAGGCTAAATTAGGGGATATGGAGTGGTATTCTATAGTATTTTATGTTTCAGCATCAAAATCATGATGCTGAAACCTTCTTCTTAAATTGTTGATTATAATTTGTTGAATTCATTAAAGCTTTCTCTTCGATTGGAATTCTAATAGAGAGCATGGCTATATTTAATATAGTAAATGTTAAGGCAGTAAAATATGCATTAAACATCAGAGGCAATATTAATATTTCTGAACAAACAACGAAATAATTTGGATGTCGAAATAGTTTATATGGTCCTCTTTTAACAACATTTGCACCTGGTAGTATAATTATTTTAGTATTCCAAAATTGGCCTAACGACATAAGGGACCATACGCGGATACATTGAACTATCATAAATAATATAAATAAGAAAGGAAACAGGGCTGATAAGGTAGTTTGAAAGAACAGCACTTCAAAGATTAAACTAACGAAAAATGACACATGGAGTGCAATCATATAAGGATAGTGTTCTGCTCCAACCTCGAAAGCCCCTTTGGCTAACATCATCGTTTCATTTCTTTTCGCTATAACTAGTTCAATAAGTCTTTGTAAAATAACGAATGACACGACGAACATGAAGATACTCAACTTAATCCCTCCATTGAAGTAAAACTGCTTCTCCACTAAAACCTGGCCCTAAAGCAACCATTAATCCGTAATCTCCTGCATTACATTCATTTAACATATACTTTTCGAGTACATAAAGTACGGTTGGAGAAGACATATTACCATGCTTTCTTAATATTTCGCGAGAAAACTCTGTATGCTGCTCCTTTAAATTAAGAGCTTCTTTATATGCGTTAAGTACTTTCTTGCCCCCAGGATGTGCCACAAAATGAGCAATGTGATTTTGTACTAACTCATTCTCTTCTAAAAATTGATGAATAAATGGACCTAACCAACTAGATATGATGGAAGGAATGTCTTTAGAAAAAATAACATGCAAACCGTCGTTTTTAATATCCCAACCCATCACATTTTCAGAGTTTGGCATCCATTTAGAAGCGCTATTTAATATGTAGGGAACAGTTTTTTTGTTATTAATTTTGACTTCATCTCCACATATTAGTGCGCAAGCTACTCCATCTGCAAATAGAGAGGCACCTACAAGGTTACTTTTCGAGTAGTCATTTTTTTGGAAAGATAAACTACACAGTTCAACACAAACTACAAGTACTTTATCGTTAGGATGCGCAGAACAGTAGTCGAATGCTCTACTTATGCCAGATGCACCTCCTGCACAACCGAGTCCCCAAATAGGTATTCTTTTTAGTCGGTCGGAAAATTGAATATGATTCATAACTCGTGCATCAATACTTGGCGTAGAGAAACCAGAACTGCTTACAAAAATAATTGCATCAATTTCTTCAGGTAAAATGGGTTGTTCAAGGAAGTATAAGTTTTGAAGACATTTATGAATGACATTTACTGCATATTTTGTTGCTAATTCAATGTAAAGGTTATTCCGTTCTTCAAATGTATGGTCTTCTTTATACCAGTCAATGGGAACACAAAATTGTCGTGATTCAATTTCTCCGTTTTCAAATACACGTAATAATCTGTCAAATTGTTGAAATTTATCACGAAATAGCTCTCTTGTTAAAAGTTCTAAATTAGATTGTTTAATTGAATACGGTGGTTCATATACACTCACAGAAGCTATTTTAGGCATGAAATGATATCTCCTTTCATTTTTGTAGTTTCTCCATCAATGATTCAAATATGCAGAGATTGAGCCTACTAAACTAACAACATGAGTAGACTGAAGGGAAATGATCATATGCGCAAAAAGAGCTTTTTATATTCGAAAACATACAGTGATGTGATCGTACAGTCTATGAGAGGGTACTTATATGATGTGCTTCAAGTAGCGGATATAATTTGGGAAGAATGAAGAGTTACATTTCATTTCCCTACAACAAATTATTATATTAATATAGTTTGAAGGCCGATAAAAAATTAAGGGGTTATGTTTAGACCCCTTATTAATTAAAGTCTGTACTACTATGATCATCTAATTTTAATGTTTTCAATAGCATCTCAAGATATAGTAAAAAATAGTCTATACAATCCTTAACTAAGTCAGAGGATTTATAGAATTGCTCCGTTTTATAATAGTACAAGTAATCATTTTTTAAGACTTCTAAAAGTTTTTTTGAAAACAGGTGCATGTTTGTAGCATGAAATTGTTCTAAACAAGATATTAGATTAGAAAAAAGAATGACATCTTCCGATTCTGGATGTTCTAATATGGCAATTTCTTTAATTAATATTTCAAGTGATTTAATATAGCCGAAAAAGGAAATATCATAATGTCCAAGTAATTCGGAATTTATGGATTGCATATATAAATCTTGGAACTTTTGAGAAGTATTTTTCACAAGAGTATTTTCTGCGAATCCATATTTAGGGATGGACATAATGAATTTTTCATTAATAATTTGCATGTCACGAAAGTCATTCAAAATAAAGAAATCTCTTTTGCAAGAAGGGCATGCTAACGAAAGTACAATAACTTTGTAAGTATTGTTTTCAAACAAATACGTATTTTGAACTGTTGGGTGTATATCTAAGTTACAATGAGGACATCTGTTTAGGATTTCGTAATCCTGATTGTCATATTCAAATTGGGTTTTCATCAATTTTTTTTCATGATTTTGCATTGTTGAAGATCTCCTTTTGACGATCAGTTTGACAGTTCAATTTAGCCCAATATAATTTTACTCCCATTAAACTAAGTTTCTTTTTATACTTTCCAAATAGCTAAAAATCATTCGAGACACAAAGGGAAAATAATTAAAGCATGGCAATTACACATAATAATGAATGTAATGACCATGCTTACGAACTATCTACTTTTTAATAAACTCAACAATTGCAGCCCTTAAAAATTCCGCACCACCTGATGTGGGTTTATCATAGTAAGCTTTAAAGCGTTCATCAGCAACGTATATTTCAGCTAAACCAATATGAGCTTCTTTAGAATATGTTGGCCAAGTGAAAGAAAGCCATTGTTTATGTTTTGAGGCTAATTCTTGTGCTAATGGAGATGCTGGATTACCTGTCTTTACAGCCTTTGGTAATAGTGATAAAATTTCTTCCCCTAATTTAACCATTGTCTCGTATTGGTCTTGCGAGAGGTTTTTAAATTTATTATTAGAATCTTCAACTGCTTTATCTCCATACTTTTCGCGAATTTCTCCACCGTATTTTTCTTCATTTTCTTGCAATAATTTATCTTTGAATGCATTAAACTTTTGTTCATTTGACATAAATATTTCCCCTTTCTCATGAGCGAGTGTATTTTCAACCGTTTCAATTATTTTTTCCAGTCGAGACCTTCTCTGCTGTAATTGATTTAAATGTGATAGCAAAGCTTGCGTTTTATCGAATTGTGGATTGTTCAAAATAGAAATAATGGTATCTAAATCAACATCCAATTCTCTAAGGAACAAAATTTGTTGTAGTCGATCAACTTCCTTTTGCCCGTATATTCTGTATCCAGAACAATTAATTCGCGTTGGTTTTAGTAAGTTAATCTCATCATAATAGCGTAATGTTCTCGCGCTAACATTAGCTAATTTTGCGAGCTTGCTAATTGTATATTCCATCATTGATCCCTCCTGATAATTTAATCATAGAGGTTAACGTTGCGTTAAGGTCAACACATTTTTATTTTTATAAAAATTCGGATAAACGATAGACCGAGATGAAATACTAAGCTTAAATTTTACTAGTAACTTAAATTAATCTAATATAGTACTTATTGAAAATTAGTATATTTTATAGTAAGCCCGTGAGAGGTTATTGAAATGGAAAATAAAAAGGTACAAGTAAAACAACCTAAATATGCAAAAATTGCAGCAGACATTGCATCGAAAATTGTAGAGAAGAAATATTTAGTGGGTGAAAAAATCTATGCTAGATCTTTGTTGGCAAGCCAGTACGCTGTGTCATCAGAAACTGCTAGAAGAGCAATCGCTGTTCTACAAGATTTAGAAATAGTTGAAGCAACTAAGGGTAGCGGTGTAATGATTAAGTCTTACGAAAAAGCGGCGCAATTTGTTCAACAGTTCTTAGAAGTACAATCCATTCAACAAATTCATATTGAAATGTTAGATAGTATAAAACGTCAAAAGGAAGAACTAAATTATCTACAGGAAGTTGCAGAACGACTTGTTAGTCGAACTGAAAGGTTTAGATCTGTAAATCCATTTGTTCCTTTTCAGATGGAAATACTGGGGCATTCACCATATATTTCGCGCTCAATTGGTGAAATTAATTTTTGGCAAAATACATCAGCAACGATTGTTGGGGTTAAAAGAGGGCAGGATTTATTTATATCCCCAGGTCCATATATAACAATAGAGCCATTTGACATCATTTACTTCATTGGAAATGATGAAAGTTTAGAAAGGGTAGAAAAATTTTTATACTCCATTTGAAGAGTCCGCAGATACCATTTTTATGGTATTTGCGGACTTTTTTTGTGAATTAATAATAATAGTTTACAAGATTGGAAGTTTGACACAAGTAACAACCTTTTGTTACGATTAGGTTGTCACTTTTGTTGTGAACCAAAAATTAGAATAGTAGGAAAGGAGAATGATATGGAGAAGATTAAAATTGAAAATGTAACCAAAATCTTTGGGAAACATGTAAATAGTGCCCTTAAGCTCGTTGAACAGAATAAAAATAAAACAGAAATATTAAAGCAGTCGGGTGCAACAATAGGTGTTAATAATGCCAACTTTACCGTTAATGATGGTGAGATTTTTGTTATTATGGGACTTTCTGGTAGTGGTAAGTCTACATTAGTTCGTTTGTTAAACCGCCTCATAGAACCTACTAGTGGAAATATCTACATAGACGGTGACAATATCTCCAAAATGAACAAACAACAGCTCATCAAAGTTCGTCGTGAGAAGATGAGCATGGTGTTTCAGAACTTCGGATTATTCCCTCAAAGAACAGTTTTAGCGAATACAGAATATGGTTTAGAAATTCGAGGTATTCCAAAAGAGGAAAGAAGATTGAAAGCAGAAAAGGCTTTAGATAATGCAGGATTATTACCTTATAAGGATCAATATCCTAGCCAGTTGTCAGGGGGTATGCAGCAACGTGTAGGCTTAGCTAGAGCATTGGCAAATGACCCTGATATTTTGCTAATGGATGAAGCTTTTTCTGCTCTCGATCCATTAATCCGTAAAGATATGCAAGATGAATTATTAGATTTACAACAAAAGATGCAAAAGACAATTATTTTTATCACACATGATTTAAACGAAGCGTTACGTATAGGTGATCGTATCGCGTTAATGAAAGATGGAGAAATCATTCAAATTGGAACAGGGGAAGAGATTTTGACGAACCCTGCAAATGATTATGTTAAAACATTCTTAGAGGACGTCGATCGATCTAAGGTTTTAACTGTTGAAAATGCAATGATTCGTCCAATTTCAATCAATATTGATATTGACGGTCCAAAAGTGGCATTACAAAGAATGCGTGAAGAAGAAGTAAGTGTAGTTTTAGCTGTGAATAAAACGAGAGAGTTCAAAGGTTATATAACTGCTGAAGATGCACTACAAGCTTCAAAAACAGGAGAAATTAATCTAGTAAATTATTTAAGAACAGATATGCCAACTGTTGCAAAAGAAATGTATATACAAGATGTTTTAAGTATCATTTCTGACTCAAAAACACCTGTTGCGGTTGTTCAAGAGAGAAAATTAGTTGGAGTTTTAATCAGAGGCGTTGTCATCGAAACACTCTCTGCAAGTGTAGAAAATGAGGGGGTGTCGGATTATGTCCCAGCTACTTGATTTAATACCAACAATTCCGGTAGCAGAAGGCGCTGAAATTGTTATGGACTGGTTAACAGATACATTTGCTGGCCTCTTTGGTGTTATTAAAGAAAGTGGAAAATTCTCTATGGAGTTCGTAACAGATTTCTTAGTTTCGATTCCACCGTTCCTATTTATTTTAATCATCGGAGTTCTTGCGTTCTTTGCCACAAAGAGAAAATTTGGTTTAGCTATATTTTCAATTGTAGGGCTCTTATTCATATATAACCAGGGTCTTTGGGAAGAGTTAATGAATACAATAACCCTTGTGTTATTTGCAAGTATCTTAGCAGTAATCATCGGAATTCCTTTAGGGATTTTAATGTCGAAAAGTAAAATGGCTGAGGCAACTATTCAACCAATTCTTGACTTTATGCAAACAATGCCAGGATTTGTCTACTTGATTCCATCTGTTGCATTCTTTGGTATTGGAGTGGTTCCGGGTGTATTCGCATCCATAATCTTTGCTTTACCACCAGTAGTTAGATTTACAAACCTGGGAATTCGTCAAGTACCAAAAGAGTTAGTGGAAGCAGCAGATTCTTACGGTAGTACGGGTTGGCAAAAACTATACAAAGTGGAATTGCCTATTGCAAGGTCAACGATTATGGCAGGGGTAAACCAAACTGTCTTGCTATCCCTTTCGATGGTTGTTATTGCATCGATGATTGGGGCACCTGGTATAGGACGAAATGTCTTATCTGCATTACAACAAGCAAATGTAGGTAATGGTTTTGTAGCAGGTTTAAGTTTAGTAATCTTAGCAATTATCTTTGACCGATTAACACAAAGCTTTAATAAAAAGCATGATTAATAATATGAATCTTTATAAAAGTATGGATGTAAGAAAAATCCATTCAAATGAGTATTCTTAACCGAGGTTGTTATTAACTCATTCTGTAACTAGCCCCATGGTTGCCTAGTACACATGGTGCATTCTATGAGGAATATAAAAAGATATTGTTGACTTAGGTCCGAATTTAACTGGTACACAAAATGGTTTCACTGTTCCGGTATATATGGATTTTGACTCAATTGAAGATTTACCAGCTAAGGAATAACAAAAATGGATATAAATTATTCCAAAAGGGAGGAAGATACAATTGAAGTTTAAATATTTAAAAATGTTAACTTTAACTCTAGGAGTAGGTGCATTACTAGCTGCTTGTGGTAGTGAAAGTGCAACAACAAATGGTGGAGGAACGTCTACAGATGTCAATAAGGATATTAACTTAGCCTACGTTGAATGGGATACAGAAGTCGCTTCAACACATGTTGTTGGGAAAGTGCTTGAAGACTTAGGCTATGATGTAACTGTAACGCCTTTAGATAATGCGATCATGTGGGAGGCCGTATCTACTGGGGATGCAGATGCGATGGTGGCTGGATGGCTACCAGGTACACATGCTTCACAATATGCGAAATATAAAGATAGTTTAGTGGAACTTGGCCCTAACCTAGAAGGTGCAAAAATCGGATTAGTAGTTCCAGCGTACATGGAAGCCAATTCAATTGAAGATTTAACTGATGAAGCAGATATGAAAATTACAGGTATTGAATCAGGTGCAGGTGTAGTAGCAGCAGCTAACAAAGCTATTGAAGAATACGAAAACTTGGCTGATTGGGAATTAGTACCATCATCATCAGGTGCGATGACTGTAGCATTAGCTCAAGCAATTGAAAAAGAAGAAGAAATTATCGTAACTGGTTGGTCGCCACATTGGAAATTTGCATCTTATGATTTAAAATATTTAGAAGATCCTAAAGGCGTATTTGGTGATGCTGAAACAATAAACACATTTGCCCGCCAAGGATTAGAAGAAGATATGCCAGAAGCATTTAAAGTTATTGATGCATTTAATTGGACTAGTGCTGATATTGAAGAAGTCATGTTAGATATTAATTCAGGTACAGATCCAAAAGAAGCTGCTGCTAAATGGGTAGAAGCAAACCCTGAAAAAGTAGCTGAATGGACGAAAGAGTAGATTAATTGAAAATAAATACGATTCCTTTGAAGTAAGATGCTTCATTGAATGGATAACGAAGAAGCTGATTTGTCACATATAATGTGATACAAATCAGCTTTTTTATTTTAAATTATTAACGAGCCCACACCACTTCGATTAACCAATGATATTTTATTTAGATAGATCATATCCAACTACTGTCCAAATTCCAGTTTCATCTTGACGAATTAAACGTTTTAAATAGACCATATGAATATTCGTGTCTGGGTCATCAACTTGAACAACAGAGAATTCACTATTGCTATAAATTAGCTTCAAATTTTCATATTCAATGGGGTAGTCACCGATAATACCTTCCGGAAATAGGTGCAAACTACTAAATACTTGCGCTGTATGGATTGGATCTAGTTTCCATGGAGAATGACCTTCATCTACACTTTTTTGACTATTTTTTTCCACTTCCAAATTGATCTTGACTTCTATTTGAGGTTTTAGTTCATATTCACGAGCTTGAACTGGAAAGATAATATGGTCAAAACCAACAACCGTCTCTAGTTCAAATGTTAATTCATTTGTTTCTAGGTAAGCAGGAATATGGTATTCATTGATAATGTCCATTACGAAGCCTCCGTATATTTCTAAGGTGTATTAGCTTTAATTTATATATATCTTTCAATCAAATGAATGGTAATTAAATGACAATAGTAAAAGAAAATATAAATATGTTTCAGGTAATATTAAAAATGTAGACTATCGAGCAATTACTTTGATTACATAGGTGAAAGAAAACAAATCTTTTTTACTGACATTACCGTTATTATTTACAAAAATTAATAAATTATAAACTTATTTATAATAGGCCTTGTAAATTAAAATATAGTGTCAAATAGTATCACTCTTGCATAAGTTACAATTAGTAATTTTAAAGGAGAGGTAATAAGAACATGTTTTATCATGTAAAAGAATTACAATATCATGCAAAACCTGAAAGGCCAGACCCGGTTTTTGCAAGAATGCTTCAAGAAGTATTAGGAGGTCAGTGGGGAGAAATATCGGTTGCTATGCAATATCTATTCCAAGGATGGAATGTAAGAGGTAACGAAAGATATAGAGATTTACTACTAGACACAGGAACTGAAGAGCTTGCACATATTGAAATGCTCGCAACGATGATAGCACGTCTATTAGAAGGTGCTCCGTTACCAACATTAGAAGAGGCTGCAAAAGATCCAGTAATCAATGCAATTCTAGGTGGTATGAATCCGCAACATATTATCGTTTCAGGTCTGGGTGCAATGCCAGCAGATAGTAATGGAAACCGTTGGACAGCTGATTACATTATTGCTAGTGGCAATTTATTAGCAGACTTCCGCATGAACTTAACAGCAGAATCTCAAGGTCGACTACAAGTTGCAAGGTTATATGAAATGACTGACGACCGTGGTGTTAAGGATATGCTTGCATGGCTACTAGCTCGTGATACGATGCATCAAAATCAATGGTATGCAGCAATAAAAGAGCTTGAAGAGAAAGAAAACATTGTTGTTCCTAGTACATTCCCTAGACAGTTAGAACATCGTGAAGTTTCTCATGTACTATTTAATAATTCAGCAGGAAATCAAAGTGCATATGGAAGATGGGCTCATGGTCCAAGTTTAGATGGAGAAGGTGTTTTCAAATATGTTGAAAAACCAGTACCATTCGCACCAAAACCAGAGTTAAAACCAGCTCCACCAAATGTTTATAATACTCCACCTGAAGATTGTTAAAACATAAACCGTGAAGAATTACTCTTCACGGTTTATTAACGTTTATACTTATACACAACAGTTATTGATATGATAATCCTGTTAATAAATGCTATCATCATACAGTATAATTAACATTTTATTTATTTTTTAACTAAAAAAGGTTTCTAAACCTCTAATTAATAAATGTAATCATCTTAAATAATTAAATTCATACTTAGTAATGTTATGATACTAATAACAATTAGTAAGGAGTAAAGTATGGGCAAACTATCTAAAAGAGAAGCAAGTATACGTAATATAAATGCACACCAGAAACTTTTTCAATGTCCTATTTGTGAAAGTGAAATGGTTATTGAAGATAAAGGTGCAATCCGTTGTCCTGAAAATCATTCATTTGATATTGCAAAGCAAGGTTATATTAATTTCATGACAAAACCAGTTCATTCTATGTATAGCAAAGAATTGTTTGAATCACGATATGAGGTAATACAAAGTGGTTTATACGATAAAGTCCATGAGAAAATAGCAAAACTTATTGGTGCCGAAACGGAAACAATACTAGACGCAGGGTGTGGCGAGGGTTCGCATCTAATGAAGATTACAGATCGAATGAATCATCGAGTTATACCTGTTGGAATCGATATAGCAAAAGAAGGAATAGCAACAGCTGCCAAACATACAGAACAAAAATTATGGTGTGTAGGTGATTTGGCAAATAGTCCATTTAAGAAACAAACCTTTGACTGTATTTTAAACTTCTTATCACCTGCTAACTATCTTGAGTTTCAAAGATTATTAACACCACAAGGGAAGGTTATAAAAGTAGTCCCACAAGAAGGTTACTTACAACAGTTAAGAAAACAAGCATACGCTCAGTCAGAAAAAGAACATTATACAAACGAACAAACTGTCAATCGGTTTAAAGAGCAATATACAAAAGTGGACGTACATCGAATCAATTATACACTGCCTATTGACCCAAAATTTTTGCCAAACTTACTTGGAATGACACCTTTAGGTTGGCATGTTAAAAATACGGATGAGATACAAATAAGAGAAATAACAATAGACTTAGATATTTTAGTTGGACAATAAAAACAGCGATTGAATCGACAATGACATATAGATTAAAATAATAATAAGACAAAAGTATAAGGTAGGAGACATTCGTGTTATATGATTTCAGTGCAAGATTAGTTAGAGCATTTTTAACCATTAATGGTTCTAAGGCAAAAGTATATGGAAAAGAGCATTTACCTAAAGAGGGAGGATATGTTGTTGCTTGTACTCACAATGGATATGTTGATATTCTCAATTTAGGAATTTCCATTTTCCCACGACATATCCACTTTATGGCGAAAAAACAACTATTTGATGTAAAGGTATTAGGGTCATTGTTTCCAAAATTGAATGCATTTCCTGTTGACCGTGACAACCCTGGACCGAGTGTAATTAAAATTCCTCGTCAGTTAATAAAAGAAGGGAAAATTGTCGGTATCTTTCCTAGTGGGACAAGATCTTCTGAGAATACAGAGTTAAAGCAGGGAGCCATTACCATTGCACAACTAGCAAAAGCAAAAATTGTTCCCGCTGCCTATGTAGGACCGCGTAACCTTAAAGAAGTATTTAAACGACAAAAAGGGTATTTAATTTACGGAGAACCATTTACGGTAGAAAGTGGAAAAGAGGGCAGAGAAACTGCTATCCAATTCCTAGAAGATGAGTTAAATCGACTTACACAAGTCTTACTAGATATGCAAGTGAAAAAGTAAACTTAAATACTCTCCTATAGGAGGATTCAATTTGAAGGCAAACTCGAAATTTCGAGTTTGCCTACAGTCTGCGGTGAATTTGAGTAAACTCAAATTCACCTTTTTTAATTTTGCGTGTAATCTACATTATTAGCTTAGTTGTTGTTGGCAGGGAAGTTCAGAATCCTTTTCCTCGAACTCTCCGTTCTTCTTTTAGGAGACATTGTTATTTTTACGTGTTTCTTATAGTCTGTTGTGTTTTGATGCATATTCCCCAAGTTCATGAATGACTTGATAAGTACATCTGATCCCATTGAAATAGTTGTCTATACCAAGATTCTCGTTTGGTGAATGGTTTCCTTGGTCAAAGTTTGCATAGGGAACAACGATGGATGGCAAGTTTAGAATTTTGGTCCATACATAATCAGGCAAGCTTCCTCCCAAACTTGGTTGTAATACCGGTTCCATTCCATAACTTGTTCTTACCGCATCTGTTACGACTTTGACTACATCTAGCTCAGCGGGCGTCCTGGATGGTTGCATATCACCTATACGGCGCACTTTCACACCGGGTGAAAATTTATTAACATGGCTACAAACCTTTTCATAAATATCATCAGGGTCCTGATCTACTACGAGGCGTATATCCATTTTAAGCGTTGCCTTTGCAGGAATGATCGTCTTTGCCCCTTCACCACCGTATCCGCTAGAAAATCCAGCTATATTAAACGTAGGTTCCATTGTTAATTTATGATAATAGGTTTCCCCATCCATATTCAAATCTTTATATCCGATTTGTTCCGCAACTTGTTCACGGTCAAAAGGGAGGTTTCGAATCAATTCTTTTTCTTTTTCCGATGGTTTTCGGATATTATCATAGAAACCTTCTATTAAAACTTTTCCATCTTTATCGCGCATCGTGTGTAATAAGTCAATTAGTTCCCAAGCGGGGTTAGGCACAATGTTTCCTTTGTTTCCCGAATGGTTATCCCAATCTGCTCCTTTAGCTGTAAATTCCAAATAGAGCATTCCTCTCACGCCAAGTAAAACAAACGGTGCTCCGGAAGAGTGCATAGGTCCATCCGATGTATAGACAAGGTCAGCTTTTAATAAATCCCTATTGGTTTCAACGAAAGAAGCTAGATTTCTGCTGCCAACTTCTTCTTCTCCTTCAATAACCATCTTTATATTAATCGGAAGTTCACCAATGGTATCCAGATATGTTTTAATAGCTAAAACTTGTGCCATAAATTGACCTTTATTATCTCCTGCGCCTCGACAAAATATTTTATTATCCTTGATCGTTGGTTCAAACGGAGGTGAATTCCACTCATCTAGTGGATCTGCGGGCTGAACATCATAATGCCCGTATATTAATAATGTAAAAGTGTCAGGATCTTTAATAATTTCTCCGTAAACAACGGGATGGCCACCTGTGTCAATTAATCTTGTGTTTAACCCTGCTTCATCCAGCATCCCTTTTACTAAATGGGCACATTCATCCATCCCTGTATTTTCAGCACTTATACTCTTCTGCCTAAGCAAGGTAAATAATTGCTCCAAGTACTCATCTCTTCTGTCTGCCAAGATACGATTCAATTTTGAACTATCCATCATAACCCCCACTTTCAATTATTTAAATACATATCTACCCCTGGTCCGACTGGAATTCCAAATAGACCAAAGATGCATATCATAATGATCCAAACTAATAAGAATGCGATGGTATAAGGGAATATTAAGGAAATATGCGTCCCTAAGCCGGCCTTTTTATCATATTTAGTAATGAATACTAGCATGATTGCCACAAACGGATTAAGCGGCGTAATCATATTTGTTGCCGAATCTGCAACCCTGTAAGCCACCTGTATAAATGCTGGATGGAAATCGAGCAACATCAGCATAGGTACAAAGACTGGTGCCAGGACTGACCATAATGCACTGCCGCTTGTAATAAAGAGACTTAATAGAGCAGTTAATAATACAAATAGAATAATGACTGGGAAACCAGTTAAATTAATGGATTTAAGCAGTTCTGCTCCGTCTACGGAAATCCATATTGCCAAATTACTCCACTGGATATAAGCAATAAACTGTGCAATGGCGAATGCCAATACAATGAATGTGCTCATATCCTTCATTCCTTCAACCATAAAATTCGTTACATCACTTGAATTTTTAATTTTCTTGATCGATACACCGTATGTAATCCCTATCGTTAAGAAGAATAATAGAAGAAACATCGTGATTCCACCCATAAATGGTGAGGGAATGAATCCACCAGATTCATTTCTTAAAGGACTATTTGGGATAAATAAACATGTAGCAACAAAACCAATATATAATACCGCTGAAATCACTGTATTTCTTAATGCTTTTGTTTCTAACGGCCCAACTGCTGTTATTGCATCTTCTTGCCCGTTCCCTTTATAAGCTCCTAACTTTGGCTCAATGATTCGTTCAGTAACGAATGCACCCGTAATAGTAAGTACAAAAACAGATATACTCATAAAAAACCAGTTATCAATAGCGGTTACCACAATGTCCCCATTAATGGTTTTTGCTGCACTTGTTGAGATTCCTGAAATAAGCGCGTCAAAATCAGTAATTAAAATATTCGCAGTAAAACCAGCACCGACACCCGCAATTCCAGCTGCCATTCCTGCCAAAGGATGTCTTCCAACAGCAAGGAAAACCATTGCTGCTAAAGGAGGAACTACAACATACGCCCCATTTGATGCAATATTCCCCAGGATTCCAATAAATAACACCGCATAAGTAATAATCGATTTTGGAGCACCTAAGATGGTTTTCTTTATGGCAGCTTCAAATAAACCAGTTTTTTGACATAGGCCAATCCCTAACATTAATGCAAGGACCACTCCCAACGGGTTAAAGTTAACAAAATTATCTATCGCGGATCCCAATATGAATGTTAAACCTTCATTAGAAACTAAACTTTTTACAAATATTTCCTCACCGGTTCCTGGGTGTATAACAGAAACTCCGAAGGCATGTACCAGCCAAGAAATAAAAATACACAATAGGGCTAAACATAAAAACAAAACAAATGGATTTGGAAGTCGATTCCCTAAACGCTCAACTCCATTGAGAAATCGTATAAACCCTTTTGGTTTTTCTAATTGAATTTTTTCCGATTGTTCTTGCAAGTCAATCACTCCTTTTGTAATATTTGGAATAGTTCGATCGAAAAAAGTGTATACAGTCGACAGTCAATAAAAAAGTGTTTGGCATATTGTTATGGAAAATAATGATTATATCTTAATCTAGTAATATTGTTATAAACTAATTCCAACAACAAACTTCTCACTTTATCTTCCGTTATGTATTAATCTCTTTTCAAGACAACACCAAAGGAATTACATGTAACCTTAGGTAATCTTCCATAGAACTTTGTTATAAACTATTGACCATTTAACAAGTCTAGGAATTAAGTAATTTTACAACATTAATTGCTCTAAATGGTCTTATTTAATATACGTAAAAATCTGAAAATTGTAAATATTATTCGTAGAAAAAGAGAAAGAGGAATCGCCTCAACTCCTAATAGGAGAGTTTTTTTATATACATATCGATAGGAGGGTTTTGAATGATTCGAGTGTTGTTTGTTTGCTTAGGAAACATCTGTCGTTCTCCAATGGCGGAAGCTATTATGAGAGACTTAATTGAGAAAAGAGGTCTAAGCGAAACCATTAAAGTAGATTCTGCAGCTACTAGTTCTTGGCATATTGGAAAACCACCTCATAAGGGGACTGTAGCAAAGCTTCAGGAATTTAATATAACTACTAAAGGAATGAAAGCTCGACAACTAGAAAAAGAAGATTATGAGAATTTTGATTACATAATTGGAATGGATACGAGTAATGTTCAAAATATCCTTAAAATGTTAGAACAACCAGAGCAGCCAAAAGTCTTTCGTTTTTTAGATTTAACTGATCATAAAAAGGACGTACCAGATCCTTATTATACTGGAGATTTTCAAGAAACATATGACCTAGTCTTCGAAGGATGTGAAGCAGTTCTAGCCCTAATACTAGAGGAAGATAATAAGGGTGTATAAGGATCATGAAATAGCTTGGTGTTGATTCTGTAGTATAGGTCAATCACCCCCCTTTTTCTTTTATAATCAGTTGGTGTATAATATTACAGTCTCATTTACTTAATATAGGTGAACATGCCTTGATGTATATCCAGAATCAATGAAAGAGAGTGATCCCAATGGGTCGAAAATGGAATAAT
The DNA here is from genome assembly GCA_031178355.1 of Ureibacillus sp. GTDB lineage: Bacteria > Bacillota > Bacilli > Bacillales_A > Planococcaceae > Ureibacillus. The sequence continues at coordinate 62,909 of JAPSJC010000002.1, read as the reverse complement.
ATTAAAGATAAAAAAGCAGAAAAGGATAAAAATACTAGTCGTATTTATGCGAAGTTTGGTGTTGAAATCTATGTAGCTGCTAAAAAAGGTGAACCAGATCCAGAATCAAATGCTGCATTAAAATTTGTATTAGAACGTGCTAAAACATACAATGTGCCAAAACACATCATTGATAAAGCAATCGATAAAGCTAAAGGTGCTGGCGGTGAAGATTATAATGAATTACGTTATGAAGGCTTTGGTGTTGGTGGAACAATGGTCATTGTTGATGCATTAACAAATAACGTAAATAGAACAGCTTCAGACGTACGTGCTGCTTTTGGTAAAAATGGTGGAAACATGGGTGTTAGTGGTTCCGTTACTTATATGTTTGACGCAACAGCTGTATTTGGTATAGAAGATAAATCTTTAGATGATGTATTAGAAATACTATTAGAAGCAGATGTTGATGCGCGAGATGTATTTGAAGAGGAAGATGTAACGATTGTATATGCTGAACCAGATCAGTTCCATGCTGCGCAAGAAGCATTTAAAGCAGCGGGGATTACAGAATTTTCTGTAGCAGAATTGACTATGCTTCCCCAAACAGAAGTAAAGTTAACAGGAGAAGATAAGGCGAAATTTGAAAAAATGTTAGATGCTCTTGAAGATTTAGACGATGTACAGCGTGTATATCATAATGCAGATCTAGAAGACTAAATATAAGATTAAATCCGACAGTGAAAGCTGTTGGATTTTTTTTATTCTCTATAATAGTTAAATTTGTAAAAAGGTTTTGCGAATAGTATTATTTGTTAATAAGTGGACTCTAGATTGGAAGATTGCGAGGATACATATTTGCATATATAATTAATATTCAAACTATTCCAAAAATGGGGAAGAGGGGTATAATTATGGTTACTTTTAAGGACTATGAATATAAAAGACCGGAATTAGATGCTTTAACGAAAGAAATTCGCTTATTAATTGAACAATTTAAAAATGCCGAAACTGTTGAAAAACAGATTAGTGCTATTGAGGAAATTAATAATGTTCGTAAGGAATATGGAACACATTCAACGCTAGTTTACATTCGTGCATCTATTAATACTAATGACGAGTTCTATCAAATGGAACGAGATTATTTTGATGAAATTGCACCACAATTTGAAGAAGTAATATTTGAGTATTATCAAGAGTTAGTGAAATCTCCGTTTCGAAATGAGCTAGAGGAGAAGTGGGGGTCTCAACTTTTTGCGCTTGCTGAAAACCAAATTAAATCCTTCTCACCAGAAATAATTGAGTTATTACAAAAAGAAAATAAGCTTGTATCAGAGTATAGTAAGCTTGTTGCTTCAGCGCAAATTGAATTCGATGGTAAAACATTAACATTAGCTCAATTAGCTCCTTATGGTGAGTCAACAGACCGAGAAGTACGTAAGAAGGCAATGATTGCTAGATTTGATTTCTTTAAAGAGAATGGTGAGAAATTCGACGAAATCTATGATTCTCTTGTAAAGCTTCGTCATCAAATTGCAACGACTTTAGGCTATAACAATTATGTTGAGCTTGGATATGTTAATATGAACCGCGTTGATTATAATGCGGAAATGGTTAAAAACTTCCGTAATCAAGTAAAAGAGTATATCGTTCCGGTTGCAACTAAACTTTACGAAAGACAAGCAAAGCGTATTGGTGTAGATAACTTTAAATATTACGATGAGGGGTTAAACTTCTTAACAGGAAATGCGAATCCTAAAGGGGATGCCGAGTGGATTATTGAAAATGGGAAGAAGATGTATGAGGATCTATCTCCAGAAACAGGTGAATTTATCAACTTCATGATTGATAATGATTTAATGGATCTTGAAGCGAAAAAAGGAAAAGAGAGTGGAGGTTATTGTACTTTTATAGATAGCTATAATGCGCCATTTATTTTCTCTAACTTTAATGGAACTTCTGGTGACATCGATGTCCTAACTCATGAAGCAGGACATGCTTTCCAAGTGTATTCTAGTCGTAACATTGGTATACCTGAATACCTCTGGCCAACATATGAATCTGCTGAGATTCATTCAATGAGTATGGAATTCTTTACATGGCGATGGATGGACTTATTCTTTAAGGAAGAAACTGAAAAGTATAAGTTTACTCATTTAACAAGTGGTTTATTATTCCTACCTTATGGTGTTTCTGTTGATGAATTCCAACATGTAGTTTATGAAAATCCTAATATGACACCAGCAGAAAGAAAAGCGGCATGGAAAGCTATTGAGGAGAAATATTTACCTCATCGTGATTATGATGGCTATGATTATTTAGAACAAGGTGGATTCTGGCAACGACAAGGTCATATCTATAATAGTCCTTTCTATTATATCGATTATACTCTTGCGCAAGTATGTGCATTCCAATTCTGGAAACGTTCAAGAGAAAACTTCGAGGATGCTTGGAAGGATTATCTTCACCTATGTGGACTAGGTGGTTCGAAATCATTTACAAAACTAGTAGAAGCAGCAGGACTAATCTCTCCTTTTGAAGACGGTTGTATAGAGTCTATTATTGAATCTATAGAAGAGTATATTAACTCAGTAGATGACGAGAAACTATAAAATAAAAACCTCTCGATATTTCGGGAGGTTTTTATTTGCGGTAATAAGTTTAAAATTTTTTGAAAATCCGCACAAGATTCAGGTCAATACCATGTTGTTCGCAAATCTGTTGCATAGGAAATGGCCTATCTAGATATTATCATTAAGTCAGTTCGAGATATTTTTTACTAATATATTTTTGGTACTTTTGTTAATATATAGTTGTATATAGTTTTAACTCTATTATTTTTGGTAAAGAATACTAATACGGAGATTGAAGGGAGTGAGCGTATAGGTGACAAAAAAAGTGTGGTTTCAAGTAGGGGTCGGAATATTAATATTATTATTAATTACGAAGTACACACTTGAGATTCATTGGATTTTTAATCCGATATTTATTATTATACAAACTATATTTATTCCATTATTAATTGGTGGGGTACTTTATTATGTAACTGAACCTATTCAAAGGCTATTAGAAAAGCGCGGAATGCCTAGATGGGGAAGTATCGTTACAATTGTATTAATATTGGCGGGTTTATTTACAGGGTTAGCACTACTAATAGCGAACCCAATATCAAATCAAATAAGTAATCTAGTAAAAAGCTCTCCTTATATTGGAGACAAAATTATGGAAGCAACAGATTTTGTCATGGCAAATAAGGACAACTTACCACCACAGGCAGAGCAAATGATTGATTCTATTGTTGATTCAATTCAAGGAATTGCTGTTGCAGGTAGCCAGATGATTGTATCTTTTATAAGCGGAGCAGTTTCAGCTACCTTTACAATAATCCTAATTCCATTCTTTTTTATATTCATGTTAAAAGATCACGAAAAATTTGCGCCTCAAATTTACAATATATTTACAGGTGATCGCCGTAGATGGGTTAAAGAAACGCTTGCAGATATTGACAATGTATTACGTAATTATGTACAAGGTCAAGTAATGATCAGTGCAATACTCGCCATTTCAATTTATGTGGGATATCATTTGATAGGGCTAGAGTATTCATTACTATTAGCAATCTTTGCTTTCTTTATGAATATGATTCCTTTTATAGGTCCGTGGATATCTTTGGCACCGGCGATTGTGGTCGCTCTTACACAGGATCCAATTTTAGTTATTTGGGTATGTGTAATTACCCTAGTTGCTCAGCAAGTTGAAAGTAATCTTATTACACCAAATATAATGGGTGAAAAGTTAAATATCCATCCATTAACTGTTATTTCAGTTGTTCTCGCTGCTGGTAATATTGCTGGTTTTATAGCTATTATTATTGCAATTCCTACTTATGCAGTTATAAAAGCAATTTTAATTAACATTTATGAAGAACGTAGGAAGATTAAAGAAGCTGCAACAAAGTCAGTTTAACAGATAAAAGAGTAGGAAACAGTATGCCTAAGGTATACTGTTTTTATATATATTGTTATACTGTTTGCTGAATAAATAAAAAAGGAATAAAAGGAGCTCGTACATGTTATCATTTGAGCAAAAACAAAATATTATTGAATCGTTTTCCGAACTAACAAAAAAGGAGATATCGTTAAATCGAGTAAATTATCACTTCAATGAAAGTTTATATGAGAAGACAATTGTTGTTGAGAAACTACACCCGAATGGCAATGGCTTTGTGTTTGTTGGAGATTTATTAAAATACGAAAATGAGGCAAATGACAGAGGGTTAGTTAATATTCGAGATTATGATGAGTCAAAACTAAGAGAAATAATTAGTGATGCAATTGCTTTTCTTTCTGAGGATCCAGATCAACCAATAATTGAATATTGGTATTCAAACCATGGTTCCGAAATTGAATTAGTCTATGAAAAACGAAGTTGGAATGTGTACTTTCAAAGTAATTTAGAAGAAAGCTTTGGAACAAGAGAAGCAGCGGTTGAGTATTTGAAAGAAGACGGTTTTAAAAAGAAAGGGTAAGGGAAAATAGGATGAACGGGAAAAAGGCAGCAATTATTGTAGTTAGCATAGTTATAGTAGTGGTAATATTAATTTTCATTGCTTTTAAAACATTCTTTGCAACATACGAACCGAAGAATTCTGTAGACGAATTATCATTTAGGTTGACTGAGGAAGTAAATAAGACTGACCTTTCATAGGCGGCGGTCGTTTTATATGGCCAAAAAAAGTTGAATCGCATTTGCCATTCAACTTTTTTTATATTAAAAGAATATATTTAAAATATAATAAGTAATTGCTGCCATAAGCGCGGATATCGGCATAGTAATTAACCAAGTTAGAACAATTTTGCGGGCAACCCCCCATTTTACACCCTTTACTCGTTGCGCAGACCCTACCCCCATAATAGCAGAGGAGATAACGTGTGTAGTGGAAACAGGTAAATGTATCAATGTTGCACCAAAGATTATTGAAGCAGATGCTAAGTCCGCTGCTGCGCCATTAACTGGACGGATTTTCATTATTTTCCCGCCTACAGTTTTAATAATTTTATATCCACCAATCGATGTTCCTAACCCCATCGCAATAGCACATGAAATACGAACCCAATCATGTACACTATCGTCTGTTTGTAACCCAGCTGCAATTAGCGCCATTGTAATAATCCCCATTGCTTTTTGAGCATCATTTGTACCATGAGTAAATGCTTGTAAGGCAGCTGTGAAGATCTGTAAAGTGCGAAACCCTCTATTTGTCCGATATAAGTTCCAATTTTTAAATAGTAGTTTAAAAAGACTCATGAAGATAAAACCAACTGCAAGTGCAAGAAATGGCGATAGTACTAATCCAATAAGAATACTTGAAAAGCCACCATAATTTAATATTTTAAATCCAGCTGCGGCAATTGCTGCCCCAGCAATTGATCCAATCAAAGTATGGGATGAACTTGAAGGTATTCCAAAATACCAAGTTAAAAGGTTCCAAGTGATCGCTGATAAAAGTGCTGCTAATATAACAATTGTCCCTGTAGTATCGTCGGGACTAATATTTAAAGCAAGTGGATCCACAATGTCCTTTGCTATTGCTTTTGCCACCCCAACAAAGGTGATTGCCCCTAAAAAGTTCATAACAGCCGCTAATAAAACGGCAACTCGTGGTGGTAGTGCACGCGTTGATACAGAAGTTGCAATTGCATTTGCAGTATCGTGAAAACCATTAATAAAATCGAATGCAAGTGCAAAAATGACAACTAATATCGTAATAATTAATATTGTATCCATATTTTATTACAGCTCCTAAGCATTACGCATAATAATCGTTTCGAGAGTATTCGCCACATCTTGGCAATAATCTGCGATATCTTCTAGTTGATTGTAAATGTCTTTGAACTTTATTAAGCGTATAGGATCTTTTTCGTTTAAAAATAGTTGTTTAATAGAAGAACGAGATACTTCATCACATTCACGTTCATAATCCTTAATAAGAATTATATGCTTACGCATCTCTAATAAATTTTTTCTATTCAATAATTCAATCGCTGCTACTATTTCATTGGAACTTTTCGTGATTAGTTCTAAAAATGTTTTTATGGAACTATCCATTTCTGTAAATGAAAACATTTCAAAATGGGCTATGCAATGCTCCATTCCATCTAAAACATCATCCAAGCGATTAGCTAAAGCTAATATATCTTCTCTCTCAATGGGTGTCATGAATGATTTATTTAACATTACAATGAGTTCATGAATTAAATGATCACCATATGTTTCATATTTTTTTAGCTTAATAGATACATCTTTTAAGTCAGCAATGGTTTCATATTTTGCGTTATTAGCATAATGAATTGCTTCCCTCATATTTTCTGCAATTTTATGTAGTGACACAAAGAAAGGGTCTTGTTTTTTAGGGCTAAACATGGAATGCCTCCTGATTTATGTGAGAATTATTTTCAAAAACTTTATCTAAAGTAACAAGAAATACAAAATCAATACAAAAATTATGAAATATACAAGATTTACAATGTAGTAATGTCTATATTTTAAAGTAATAAAAGACAAGTATACTTTGATGTTCATCAAAATATACTTGTCTCTAAATGATATGTTGCTTTAGCTCAAACTATTTAAGTAATCTTGTAATTCATTTTGTAGAAACGGTTTGGCAGATAAGAATTGAACAAACTCATCATAACGTTTTACTTGTTCTAATGAAGGTTTTTTTCCTGTGTAGTATGCCCGCAATAAAATATTCTTTGGTGTGTGTTCTATATCAATAAATTCTAATACTTGAGTTTCATACCCTACTAAAGTTAAAAGTTCGGCACGGATGGAATCTGTTGCTAGTGATGCAAAGCGTTCACGAATTAAGCCGTGCTGTGTCATGATACTTAGTGCAGGTGAATTTAATTGTCGGTTTAATTCATGTTGGCAACAAGGGACACTTAAAATTACTTTAGCCCCCCATCTTACTGCCCTTGCTAAGGCCATATCAGTTGCTACATCACAAGCATGTAATGTCACAACCATATCAACTGAAGTTTCTTCATTATAATCATTTATGTCTCCAACTAAAAATTCCAGATCATTGTATTGAAGATCCGATGCAATTTGTCGACACTCATCAATTACTTCTTTTTTTAGATCGAGTCCAGTTACCTTTATGTTTAAGTTCTTTTCAATCTTAAGGTAATGATAAAGAGCAAATGTTAAGTAGGATTTACCAGAACCAAAATCCAAAATACGAATTTGCTTATCCTTTGGTAAATAATCTAGAGAATCATCGATAAATTCTATAAATCGATTAATTTGTTTGAATTTATCATACTTTTGTTTTTTAACTTTCCCCTCTTCAGTTTGCACACCTAGTCGAATAAGAAAAGGATAAGGAGTTGAGTCATCAAGTAAATATTGCTTTTTTCGATTATGCGATAAATTAACGACTTTTTCCTCCGTTTGATCACTTTTCCAAAGAACTTTGTTTTTCTTTGATAATTGAACTTGAATGGATTCATTAGTAAAATTCGCATGTATTTGTCGAAATTGATCCAAGAAATTATTAAAGGAATCCACGAATTGGTCTAATAAGATGTTTTCATGTTTTAAAACTCTTTCATATTGATATTCCACTTGAATAAGGTATTGTCCTTTTAGTTCAATTGGTTTAATCTTTACCCTCTTTAATTCGTTTGATTTTTGACGAGGTTGACTAATAGTTGCATTAATTAATGATTTTGCTTGTACGCGCTTCAAGACTTCTTGTTTCATTTGTTCGAAATCCATAATTTAGACCTCCGATAGAATAGTTGAAATTAGTTTATCATAGATATAACTAAACGTTTATTTTAAACTATTTAATACTTTACTTAGAAAACGTATTAGTTTGTATTTTAAAAAATAGATAACCACAAGAAGTATGTTATATGTTACATTAGAAATATCAATTCTGCTCTGGATAGTGAATGAAATTTCTATTTCGAACACTATTTTTACTAAATTATTATTTTAAGGGGGATGTAATATGAACGATTTAACTTGGCAAGCAATTGCTATTGTAATATATATGTCAGCAATGGTTTTAATTGGTTGGTATGCCTATAAAAGAACTACTAGCCTTAATGATTACATGTTAGGTGGTCGTGGGTTAGGGCCAGCTGTTACGGCACTAAGTGCTGGGGCTGCAGATATGTCAGGTTGGTTATTAATGGGATTACCTGGTGCCATATACCTTTCTGGTATGGTAGAGGTGTGGATTGCAATCGGTTTAACAGTAGGGGCCTGGTTAAACTATATTTTAGTAGCACCTCGATTACGCGTATATACACAAGTTTCAAAAGATTCAATTACGATTCCAAGTTTCTTGGACAATCGTTTACGAGATAATACAAAATTGATACGTATAGTTTCAGGAATTATCATTCTAGTATTCTTTACATTCTATGTTTCATCAGGAATGGTTTCAGGTGGGAAATTCTTTGAAAGCGCTTTTGGTCTGAATTACTTAACAGGTATGTTAATTGTTGCTGTCGTTACAGTTGGCTATACGTTATTTGGTGGATTCTTGGCTGTAAGTTATACAGACTTCTTACAAGGTCTAATCATGTTCTTAGCGTTAGTATTAGTACCAATCGTTGGTATATTCGTGACTGGTGGTATTGGTGAAACAGTTGCCTCAATCCAACAAGTTAATCCAGAACATTTTAACTTATTTGCATCGACTCTAACTGTCGCAGGTGTAATCTCATCTGTTGCGTGGGGACTTGGATATTTCGGTCAGCCACATATCATTGTTCGTTTTATGGCAATCAAATCCGTTAAAGAAACAAAACAAGCTCGTCGAATTGGTATTGGTTGGATGATATTAAGTTTATGTGGTGCTATTGGTACTGCGCTTGTGGGGTTGGCTTATTTCCAACAAAACAATTTATTAAGTGAAGATTTTGACCCAGAAACAATCTTTATAGCAATGGGACAAATTCTATTCCATCCATTTATCGCAGGGATTATGTTAGCTGCAATTTTAGCCGCTGTAATGAGTACGATTGCTTCCCAATTAATTGTAACTTCTTCAGCTTTAGTTGAAGATATTTATAAAGCATTATTTAATAAAACTGCATCAGATAAACAGTATGTAGCTGCAGGTAGAATTGCTGTTTTAGCTGTATCAATTATAGCTGCAATATTAGCCTTAAATCCGGATAATTCAATTTTACAGTTAGTTGCATTTGCTTGGGCAGGATTTGGTGCGGCTTTTGGTCCAATTATTCTTTTAGCCCTTTATTGGAAAAAGCTTACGAATATTGGTGCGTTAGCAGGTATGATAGTTGGGGCAGTAGTTGCTTTTGTTTGGGGAAGTATACCAGCTATAAAAAATGCATTCTTTGGTTTATATGAAATCGTACCAGGATTCGTTTCAGGGTTAGTTGTTGCAGTAATTTTTAGTTTATTAACCTATAAACCAAACGCAGAAATTCAAAGAGAATTTGATGAAACGTTAGAACTTTTAAAATCAGAAAAAGAAAATTAATTTAATCGTTGACCCGTAACAATGTTACGGGTCTTTATTTATAAATATGAGGATATAATATAAAATGATGGAAAAAATAATAACTTGATATGTGGAGGAAAATCAGTGAGTGGGATGAAAGAGATAGAAGTTCTAGTGGAAAAAGGAATACTAGTTGGGGTTAATATTCAAAGTAATTCGAATTTCAACTATTCAATGGTTGAATTGGCTGAACTAGCGAAAGCCCTTAATGTAGAAGTTGTAGGAACTGTTACACAAAACTTAGATCGTGTTACTCCTTCTCATTATGTAGGGACCGGTAAGATAGAAGAAATCAAAAGGTTTTATGATGAATCAGGGGCAAATTTAGTCATATTTAATGATGAGCTTTCCCCTTCTCAAATTCGTAATCTAGAGCGTGATTTGGATAGTAAAGTGATAGATCGCACGATGTTAATATTAGACATTTTCGAAAGGCGTGCAAAAACACGTGAAGCTAAGATGCAAGTAGAATTAGCCCAACTTCAATATATGTTACCGAGGCTAGTTGGCTTACATGCCTCATTATCACGACAAGGTGGTAGTACAGGCGGAGGATTTAGGAACCGTGGAGCTGGTGAAACTAAGTTAGAGCTAGATCGCCGTAAAATTGAAGATCAAATCGCTAAACTTCGAAAAGATTTAGAAGTAGTGAAAGAGCAACGTGAAACCCAAAGAAAACAGCGTAAAAAAAATGAAGTTCCTGTCGTTTCTTTAGTAGGTTACACAAACGCAGGTAAGTCAACGATTATGAACCAATTGTTACAAAAGTTAGGCCAAGATAATAATAAACAAGTATTTGAAAAGGATATGTTGTTTGCTACTTTAGAAACATCAGTTAGGAATATTGAATTAGAGGATAATAAATCTTTTTTATTGACCGATACAGTAGGATTTGTTAGTAAATTACCCCATCATTTAGTAAAGGCCTTCCGTTCTACATTGGAAGAAGCCAAAAATTCGGATTTATTACTTCATGTTGTTGATGTGTCCAACGAGGAATATCAATTTATGATGGATGTTACGAACAATACTTTAAAGGACATTGAAGTTATAGATGTTCCTACAATTTATGTTTACAACAAATCTGATCAGGCTAATGTTAATTATCCTTTAGTTAGTGGGAATAATATATGGATTTCTGCTAAAGAAGCCAGTGGTTTAGATCAATTATTAGAGATGATTAGACAAAGAATTTTTTCTAATTATACGAAATGCAAAATGTTAATTCCGTTTGACAGAGGAGATATTGTATCTTATTTAAATGCTAGTGCAACAGTATTTTCGACTGAATATGATGAAAATGGGACGCTATTAATGGTAGAAATAAAAGAATCGGACTACAAAAAGTATGAGGAATATGTATTAAGTTAATATAGAAAATCTATACTAATTGCCTATGTAAAAAAATGGATTCTTTTTGCCTATGTAATAAACCCCATCATTTAAAATATAATGGCTTTGGGTGGAAATAGATTTAGTTTTTTCGAGCGCTAAATTGAATCTATCAATTATTGGATAGCCTGAAAGGATTGAAAATGATGAAAAAATGGACAACCTTATTGTTCGTATGCTTATTTGCATTAGTATTAACAGCATGTAATAGCACAGCAACACCAGTAGAAAAAGAAGAGAATACTTCGAAAGAAACTGCAGAAGAACCAAAAATATCCGAATTAACATTAGAAGAAGTCTATCAAAACGCAATGGATAGACAAAATCAGATAAAGAGTCTTACATCAGAAGTTTCTATGGAACAAGTAATTACTAGTGGTGATCAAGAAATCACTATTCAAAGTGATATGACTATGGATATGACTATGAATCCAATTGCTATGTATGCAAAGGGCATTTCAACAATGGCTGATCCATCTACTGGTGAAGAAACACCTATGGGCTATGAAATGTATTTAGTTGAAGATGGTTTCTTTATGTTTGACGAAATGTCAGCTACTTGGATGAAACTACCGAATGAAAATTACGAACAATTGATGGGTGAAACTGCTGAGCAAGCAGATGCTTCTCAACAATTAGCTATGCTCCAATCATTTATTGAAGATTTTACTTTCGAACAAAATGGTGCCCAATATATCTTAACCCTTGATGCATCGGATGAAAAATTTAACGATTTTGTAATGGAGCAAGCACTTAATTCTGGTGCAATTCCAACAGAAGATCAGGCAATCCTTGAAAGTATTGAATTTAAAGATATGAAATATGTACTTTTAATTAATAAAGAAACTTTTGATACTGAAGAAATTACAATGCTTATGGAAATGGTTGAATCAACATCAGGTGAAACAGTAGTAATGAACACTACAATGGGCTTTTCGAATATTAATGAGATTAATACAATTGAAGTGCCACAGGAAGTTCTTGATACTGCCGTAGAATTATAATTTTATCATTTATTGGAAAGGTCTCCTAAAGGGGACTTTTTTATTTTGTATAATATCAATTCAATTATTTATAAAATTACATAATACTTAAAAACCCCTTCATATATAATACTTTTCTATTAGAGATAACTAAAAAAGTACGCATAGAAAGTGAAGGAAGTCTTAATAAAAAATTTTACTTAAATATTGTAGCATAAACATAGGTAAATAGTAACATTCATATTGATTATCATTCTCAATTGTATATTGATTTTTCTGTATTTTGTGCTTATAATGAATAATGAACTCGAGTTGAGAATCATTTTCAATAGTAACTCTGAGAATAAGTTAGACATGGGGATAAAAATGAGATTGTGGATGTTAATTATAGCAGCTATCATCCTTTCAATTGTTTCACTTTTTATTGGAGCAATTGATATTAAACCAAGCGATTTGCTAGATTGGGATTCTCAAGAAACACAAATCTTCTTAATCAGTCGATTGCCAAGGCTTTTAGCTATAATTTTAGCTGGTGCTGGGATGAGTATAGCAGGTTTAATTATGCAAAGTTTAAGTCGAAACAAATTCGTTTCTCCTACCACAGCAGGAACTTTAGATGCTGCCAAGTTAGGGATACTCATTTCGATGTTACTGTTTACTAATGCAACATATACGCAACAGGTATTATTTAGTTTTGCCTTTGCTTTAGCAGGTACTTTGCTGTTTATGCAGATTTTAAATCGTATCAAATTTAAAGATGTTATTTTTGTACCGTTAATTGGTATTATGTATGGAAATATATTATCTTCGATTACAACATTTTTTGCCTATGAAGGCGATCTAATACAGAATATTAATTCTTGGTTAATGGGAAGCTTCACATTAATTATCGCAGGTCGATATGAGTTGCTTTACTTAAGTATCCCAGCCATTATACTAGCGTATTTGTATGCGAATAAGTTCACAGTAGCAGGTATGGGAGAAGATTTCGCCAAAAACCTTGGATTAAGCTATAAGTGGGTATTAAATATCGGATTAATTTTAGTAGCCATCATTGCAACTACTGTAGTACTAACGGTTGGTGTTATTCCGTTTTTAGGACTAATTGTACCGAATGTTGTTTCTCTATATTTAGGAGATAATTTAAGAAAAACTATCCCACATACTGCAGTATTAGGAATTGTATTTCTACTAATCTGTGACATTATTGGACGGGTAGTTGTGTATCCATATGAAATTCCTGTCAATGTAACAGTTGCAGTAATTGGCAGTGCGATCTTCTTAATTATGTTATTTAGGGGGAAAGCATATGCGAGGTAATACTAAAAAGCTTATAATTTTAGCAATTATAGCTGTAATTTTTATATTGTTATATGGTTTTTATGATATTAAGGGTGGGTTTGATTATGCGTTTCCGAGACGTATGATGCGAGTAGGAGCAATGATTGTAACTGGTTTTGCTATTGCATTTTCAACAGTAATTTTCCAAACCATTACACATAATCGAATCTTAACTCCATCTGTGATGGGTATTGATTCTATGTATGAAGTTGTGCAAACTTTAATATTCTTTTTAGCAGGGTCAATTTCGGTATGGGTAGTTAACCAATATTTGAACTTTGCAACATCTATTGTAGTAATGGTTGTGTTTGCACTTCTGTTGTATCGATTCTTATTTAGAGCAGATAAATTTCCGATTTATTTATTATTGTTAATTGGTATGATTTTAGGTACTTTACTTGGAAGTTTCGTTACGTTCTTACAAGTACTAATCGATCCTGTAGAATTTTTAAGCTTACAAAATCGACTGTTTGCAAGTTTTACTAATATTAAAGTTGAATTGTTATATATATCAATAGCAATCTTAGCGATCGCTTTCTTATATGGATTCCGTATTATGAGTCAATTGGATGTAATGTCCTTGGGTCGTGAAAACGCTATTAACTTAGGGATTAATTACGACCGTCTAGTTTTGAATATTTTAATCTTATCTTCGGTATTAATTGCAACATCGACTGCATTAGTTGGACCGATTACCTTTTTTGGACTAATTGTAGCCAACCTTTCATATCAGTTTTTAGTGACATATAAGCATTCAATACATATTTTGGGTGCAGGCTTAATAAGTGTTATTGCATTAGTTGGTGGACAATTTGTTGTTGAACATATTTTTGAAATGAAAACAACATTAAGTGTCATTATTAACTTTATCGGTGGAGTTTACTTTATTTATCTATTACTGAAAGAAAGTAGGGCAGCAGGATGATTGAAATCAAAAAGTTAACAAAGAGTTTTGGTAACAAACCTGTTGTAAATGATGTTTCCGTAACGATTCAGCCAAAATCAATTACCTCTTTTATTGGACCTAATGGAGCTGGTAAGTCAACTCTATTGTCGATGGTGAGCAGGTTATTAGATGCAGACACGGGGGAAGTATTACTTGATAAAAGTAATGTGAAAAAGTGGAAATCCGATCAATTTGCAAAAAGGGTATCTATATTAAAACAATCAAACTATTTAAATGTGCGTTTAACTGTTCGTGAACTGATTTCATTTGGTCGTTATCCTTATTCTAAAGGTCGATTAACAGTGGAAGATGAGCAATTTGTCGACCAAGCAATAGAGTATATGAATTTAACAGAGATGCAAGATAAGTTTTTAGATGAATTATCTGGTGGGCAAAAACAGCGTGCGTTTATAGCAATGGTAATTGCTCAAGATACAGATTACATACTACTTGACGAGCCTTTAAATAATTTGGACATGAAACATTCAGTTCAGATTATGAAAATATTGCGTAAATTGGTGGATGAATTAGGAAAAACAGTTGTAATCGTTCTTCATGATATCAATTTTGCCTCTGTTTATTCCGATTACATTGTTGCACTAAAGAATGGCAGCGTTGTTAAAAGTGGACCAACAAATGATATTATTAATCAAGATGCATTAAGAGAAATTTACGATATGGATATACCTGTACAAGAACAAAACGGTTGTCGTATTTGTGTTTATTTCAACTCACATACTTAATTTAATGATTTAGAAAAGTTATGTACATTTCAAAGCTTTTCTAAATCATTTTTCCAATTTAGGACCCATTTGCTAAAAAATATGAGAAATGTATTGACGTTTAGTTGTAAACTGTTATAATTTCAATTAGTTAGTTGATAATGATTATCATTATCATGTTGTTGTAAAATACTTTACTTCACCGAGAAAGATAGGAGAGAATAATAATGAAAAATTTGAAATTGCTCACGGTAATACTTGCTATAATGGGATTTGTATTAGCTGCATGTAATTCTGGGAATGAATCTAACGAAGATTCTAATACAAGCAATGAGAACACATCAGAAACTGTTGAAGGGTATCCTATGACAATTTCACCAACAACTACTTCATCTGAAAGTGAAGAAGCAGGCACAGTTTTATTTGAAGATGTAACTTTAGAACAAAAGCCAGAAAAAATTGTTGTATTTGATTATGGTTTCTTAGATACACTCGATGCATTAGGTGTTGAAGGGATCGTTGGTATTCCAAAGGATTCTGCTTTACCAGAACACCTTTCAAAATATGCATCTGATGATTATGCCAATATTGGTACTTTAAAAGCTCCATTATTAGAAGATATTGCTGCTCTTGAGCCGGACGTAATCTTTATTTCTGGCCGTCAAGCAACATTCTATGAGCAACTAAAAGAAATTACTCCAAATGTAATCTTTGTAGGAACAACACAAGATGATTATTGGGATACTTTCTTAACTTCAACTGATATTGCCGCTAAAATCTTTGGAAAAGAAGCCGAAGTTAAAGAACATGTTGCCAAAATTGATGCAGCAATTGAAGAAGTAAAAGTTCTAGCTGGGGAGTTTGATAATACATTAGTAACAATGTACAACGAAGGAAAATTATCAGGTTTTGCAAAAGAATCTCGTTTCGGGTACATCTATGATATTTATGGATTTGTTCCAGTTACAACTGATATCGAAGCATCATCTCATGGTTCAAACTTTGGATTCGAAGCGATTTTAGAATTTGATCCTCAAGTATTATTTGTAATTGACCGTACTGCTGCTGCAGTAGGAGCTACATCTAACATTGAGTCTGATATGGAAAACGAAATTATTAAACAAACTACTGCTTACAAAGATAATCGTATTGTCTATTTAGATGGCCCACTTTGGTACTTAAGTGGTGGCGGATTACAGTCTGAGCTAGCTAAAATACAAGAAATTTTAAACGAATTAAAATAATTATTTGGAAAAAAGCTGCCCAATAATATCTTATAGTTTCTAGGCAGCTTAAAACAGGATCATGACCTATATAATATCGTATTTTAATTAAGTGTCTTAGTACTACCTAAGACACTTTTTTTCATATTCTAACCATATTTAAATATGCTAATATGGAAAGGATGTTAACTGAAATGGGTGATTATTTAATGAGAAAGTGGTTGTACATATTATCAGGAGTAACATTGCTAATCTTTTTAGCATTAATGGTTAATTATGAGCACGGAGCAATTGTTTATCTTGATGGAGCAATAACTGAGTTGCTGTTCGGGAATAATTTTATTTCTTTTTTCCATTACTTTGGAGAAACGAAATTAATAGTAGGTATTGCTTTAACATGTATTTTATATTTATGGTTCAAACAACGTAATTACAGAGGAATGTTGTTGGTAGTATTAGCTGTAGGAATGGGTAATGGACTAAATCAACTTATGAAAAATTTGATAGGTAGAACTCGACCAGATGCAGTTGATCAATTGACATCATTCAGTTTTCCTTCAGGTCATGCCATGGTAGGACTACTTTATTTATTTATTGTTGCATACATAGTAACAGAAACGGTAAAGAATCAAAAAGCGGCAATGATGGTATGGATTTTTGTAATTATCCTCGTATTCTTAACGGGGTTATCTCGTATAACAGGTAACCATCATTATGCTTCAGATGTAATTGCAGGATGGGGCTTAGGGTTCACTTGGTTTATGGTCTGCATATATTGGTATGAACGTAGAAAAAGAAGTGCAAATAAAATAATAAATTAAGAGAGCGCCTAGATAGGTGCTTTTTTTATGTCTAAATTAGTATTGTAAATGTTTTAAATTTTCATTGGGGAATAAGAAATAACTTGGGCGAAAAAAGTTGCACAAAGGAAACATTGTGTATATAATACAAAGTATAATGAAAAGAGGAGAATCTAAATGGATGGTAATGTGCTCTTAGCTTTAGGTTTAACGTTGTTTGCAGGTTTGGCTACGGGAGTTGGTGCTTTAATAGCCTTTTTTACATCTAGAACAAACAAAAAGTTTCTATCTGTTGCATTAGGTTTTTCTGCAGGTGTGATGATTTATGTATCACTTGTGGAAATTTTTGTAAAAGCTAAAGACTCACTAACAGATGCACTAGGAGACACAACTGGTTATTGGATGACAATATTAGGTTTCTTCGGCGGGATGTTATTCATAGCAGTTATTGACCGATTTATTCCAAAAAACAAAAATCCTCATGAAGTAAAAACTGTTGAAGATGTTCATGCAGCAGAACAAGACTCAAAAAATATAGATCATGATAAATTAATGAAAATGGGTATGTTTACCGCATTAGCAATTGCAATTCACAATTTCCCTGAAGGTATTGCTACATTTATGTCAGCTATACAAGACCCTAACGTTGGTATTGCAATTGCCATTGCTGTGGCAATCCATAATATACCTGAAGGAATCGCTGTTGCAATACCAATATATTTTGCAACAGGAATTCGGAAAAAAGCTTTTAAATTATCTTTCTTCTCCGGATTAGCAGAACCAGCTGGGGCTATAATCGCCTATTTAATTCTAATGCCATTCTTAAATGATGTTATGTTTGGTATTATCTTTGCAGGGGTTGCAGGGATCATGGTATTTATCTCATTGGATGAACTTCTACCAGCTGCAAAAAAATATGATGAAACTCATTTATCAATATATGGTGTAGTTGCAGGTATGGCAGTGATGGCAATTAGTTTAGTTTTATTAACTTAATAGTAAAGAGGGTAAATCATTAGGAGTATAGATCCATGATTTACCCTCTTTATTTAATTTGAGACTACTGGTATTTCTTTAACACAAACACCAGTATGATCCGCTTCAGTTAAAATTATATTATGAGATGGGAATAACTCTTTCATATGATTAACAAACTGATTTCCAATAGACGTTGGAATCATAGTAATCATTGTTGGACCAGCGCCACTTAAGGCTGTCCCGTATGCACCAGACTCTTTTGCCTTTTGGATAATGTCAAAGTATTGTGGGATTAACTGAGCACGGAATGGTTCGTGAAACAAATCAGCTTCCATATAACGACCAATACGAACATAATCCTTTGCAACTAATGATGAAGCAAGCATATTCGCATTTGCACTTGCTAAAACGCCATAAGATCGGTCAAATTTTTGTGGCAATACACCTCTCGCCTCAGAGGTCTTTAATTCAACATTAGGTATAAATAAAACAAAAGATGCATCTAAATCGGTAATATGAATAGTATCCACATTTCCATCATCATCCATAGCAGAGATCGTAAGACCTCCTAGAACAGATGCCGTTGCATTATCGGGATGACCTTCTATTTGTGAAGATATATTACATTTATCTTGTAAGCTTAAGTTTAATTCACATGCCAAATTAGCTAGTTCAATACCTGCTACAATGGCGGCCGCACTACTTCCTAACCCACGTGCAAATGGTAATTCACTTGACATTTCAATTCGACAAGGCGGCATATGTCTATTAAAACGAGCTGCAGTCTCATTCGCGACTTTATAAATAAGGTGCTGCTCAATTTCAAAATTAGTAGGAAGCTCCTTAGATAAATGGATAATTTCCCAATGCTCTTGGATTGTAACTTTTAAAGTTAAATAAAGCGATAAACTAAGTCCAATAGAGTCAAATCCAGGTCCTAAGTTCGCGGTGCTTCCAGGGACAGTGATTTGCCAACTTTTACTCATAGAATACCCTCAATATATTTACGAATTTCTTCTTCATCATTTTTTAATGAAACTAAATCGACAGTAGAGACTTTCATAGCAGTGTCTGAATCTTTTAATCCGTTACCAGTAAACACAGTAACTACGCGGCTACCCTTTTCAATTTTACCACTTTCTACCGATTTAATAACACCGGCTAAAGAAGCGGCTGAACCTGGCTCAACGAAGATACCTTCTGAACTGGCAATAAGTTTATATGCATCTAGGATCTCTTCATCAGTCACTGAATCAATGATTCCTCCTGATTCATCTCGAGCTGCTTCTGCAAATTTCCAACTTGCCGGATTACCAATACGAATTGCAGTGGCTACAGTATCAGGGTTTGCAATCGGTTCACCTTTAACGATTGCAGCTGCACCTTCAGCTTCAAATCCAAACATTTTTGGTAGACCTGTACCTTTTGCTTCATGGTATTCTTTAAAGCCTTTCCAATAAGCTGTAATGTTTCCTGCATTACCAACAGGGATACATAAATAATCCGGTGCAGAACCTAAACTATCTAAGATTTCAAAAGCAGCTGTTTTTTGGCCTTCAATACGATATGGGTTTACTGAATTTACAAGCTTCACTGATGTAGTTTCACTAACTTCACGAACAATTTTCAATGCATCATCAAAATTACCATCAATTTCGATAATTTTCGCACCATACATACACGCTTGTGCTAATTTTCCTAAAGCAACTTTGCCTTTTGGAATTACTACAATCGATCCTATACCAGCACGGGCTGCATACGCACTTGCAGCAGCAGAAGTATTTCCTGTAGATGCACAAATAACATATTTTGCTCCTTCTTCAACTGCTTTTGCAACTGCAAAAACCATTCCACGGTCTTTGAATGAGCCCGTTGGATTTAATCCTTCATATTTACCGTACAATTCGATACCTAGTTTTTTTGAAAGATTTACAAGATGAATTAATGGAGTATTACCTTCATTTAAAGTTAAAGCTGGTGTTTTATCAGTAACGGGTAAAAATTCTTTATACTCTTCAATAAGACCTTTCCACATATACAAGTATCTCCTTTTGTTCTCGCAAGATGAACATTTGTTTTTATATAAGAGACATTTTATCGCAAATCTTAAGTAATTATCAATAGAATTTGAGAAAATAACACAAACTATTAATATAAAAAAATTCTTCTTGCCACAATGACTAAAAAAGGTTACTTTATACATGTATATACAAATGTAAAGACAGGTGAAAAATATGAGTAATGTAGTAACCAGTTCGGAAGCAAATACTAAACCTATCTCACGGAATAAGCTCTTAGGTGTTGCTGGCGTAGGATGGATGTTTGATGCAATGGATGTTGGAATTTTATCTTTCGTTATTGCAGCGCTGGCAGCTGATTGGGGATTGAATTCTAGTCAGATGGGTTGGATTGGTAGTGTAAACTCGATCGGTATGGCGGTAGGTGCACTTGTATTCGGCGTATTTGCTGATAAAGTTGGCCGAAAAACAATTTTTATTTGGACGCTTGTCTTATTCTCTGTAGCAAGTGGTTTATCAGCTTTTACAACAACCTTTGTATTATTTTTAATCTTACGTTTCTTTGTTGGTATGGGTTTGGGAGGAGAGCTTCCTGTCGCCTCTACTCTAGTATCTGAGAGTGTTCCAGCAAAAGAACGTGGAAGAGT
This sequence comes from Ureibacillus sp., assembly GCA_031178355.1. GTDB lineage: Bacteria > Bacillota > Bacilli > Bacillales_A > Planococcaceae > Ureibacillus. The sequence goes on along the minus strand of JAPSJC010000002.1, from coordinate 42,330 downwards.
AGTTGTATTATTGGAAAGTTTCTGGGCTGCAGGTTGGCTATTAGGAGCAATTATTTCTTATTTTGTGATCCCGGCAGATTTTTGGCCAATAGAAGGTTGGCGCGTAGCCCTTATATTAACAGCTTTACCTGCATTTTATGCATTATTTATTCGACTTCATTTGCCGGACTCTCCGCAATTTACAGCAAGACCGGAATTAAAAAAACGTAGTGTTTGGAAAAACATCACAGGTATTTGGGATAAGAAATATGCAAAGTCAACATTAGTTCTTTGGGTTGTTTGGTTCGTAGTAGTATTTTCTTATTATGGAATGTTTTTATGGCTTCCAAGCGTAATGGTAGGTAAAGGATTTAGTTTAATATCAAGTTTTGGCTATGTACTAATAATGACATTAGCACAACTCCCTGGTTATTTCTCAGCGGCATGGTTGATTGAAAAGGCAGGAAGGAAATTTGTACTTGTTACCTATCTACTGGGAACTGCAGGTAGTGCATTTGCTTTCGGTAATGCCGATTCAATAGAAGTATTATTAATATCAGGTATTTTATTATCCTTCTTTAACTTAGGTGCATGGGGTGCATTGTATGCTTATACACCAGAACAATACCCATTGGTTATTCGTGGAACAGGGTCTGGTATGGCTGCTGCAGTTGGACGTATTGGTGGTATTTTCGGTCCACTACTAGTGGGGAATTTATTAGCTAAAGGGTTAGACATTGGTGTTATATTCAGTATATTTTGTATTTCAATCGTTATTGGTGTAGTAGTAGTTTTATTTTTAGGTAAGGAAACGAAACAAACAGAACTAGAATAACCGATGGGGTACTTTGAGGTTTGTAATTCAAACGTTAGAAGTACCTCTCTTTTTATACATGGGAAAAGTTAATGTTCAATCCATCTCTTTTTTAGATAAAACCAATCTAATTTTGACGAAAATATGACTTTACGCTTTTGTAAGTTAAAGATTTTTCTGAAAACTCATTGAGTTTCATTTTTAATAATGGTAACCTTTCAAAGAACATAAATGTATACAAATGATATACTTAAGAGAGGTTAGGAAGCTAGTATGAATATTAGTGAGAGTATCAAGAAAAACTTTATTCGTTTATCAAGAGGTCAACGTAAAGTTGCTCAATTTGTATTAGATAACCCTTCTTTAGTTGCAACTCATATAGCTTCCGAGGTTGGAAAGCTTATTGGTGTAAGTGAATCAACAGTAATTCGTTTCTGCTATGCAATGGACTTAGGTGGGTTTAACGATTTACAGGAAGAATTAAAATTAGAACTAGCAGAAAATGAGAATGCACCTAATAATGAAGAGGTGGTTCCCAAAAAAACAGGGAATTTTCTAAATGAAATGTTGAATCACGATGTAACAAGTATTTTAAGTACCCTTGAGCAAGTCGAACCTCAAGCTTTTGACCAAACAACACAATGGTTACACGAACTAGACTTTGTTTATGTACTTGGTTTTAGACAATCAGCACCAGCGGCAGCTTATATGACTAGTACCCTAAAAAACTTGCGTAAACATGTGAAGCAAATTAATCATGATATGGAGAACATTGTTCAGCAACTAAGTAATATCGATAATAATTCATTGTTAATCATTATTGCAGTTGATCATGAATATGAAGATATACAAACAATTGCCAAATTAGCACAAAATAAAAAGGCAAAAGTCGTTACGATAACAAGTTCCGCTCTATCTCCACTACGTGATTATTCCAATGCTATGTTTACTATACATGTAAATAAACAAGATTCTTTAGATACGAATACTTCACTTTTCTCTTTGATGAACGCAATGATGGAAGGTATGATTGCACAAAATAAGAGACAGTATAACGAGTTTCAAAAAATAAACGAACAGTCGAGAGTAGCTTTTATAATATAGTTGAAGCTCTTTATGAGTTTATATATTAACGTGTTTGTTACTGGTATCAGTAACAAACACGTTTTTTTAGGTCAAAGTTTTTTTAAATAGGGTTAGTTATTAGAAAAAATGTTCTATTTTCATATTACTCATTTAGTGTGATAAAATAATTTCGAATAAAGAACAATCTATAGGAGGCACTCAATTCATGAGTAAAGTATTAGTTTTCGGACACAAAAATCCAGATACAGATACAATCACTTCAGCATTAAGCTATGCATATTTAAAACAACAACTTGGAATGGACGCAGAAGCAGTGCGTTTAGGAGAAGTTAATAACGAAACAAAATATGCGCTAGAAAAGTTTGGTTTTGAAGCGCCAAGGTTAGTTGAAAATGTTGCTACAGAAACTGAAAGTGTGATTTTAGTAGATCATAATGAGAGACAACAATCTGCTAATGGTATAGAAGAAGTAAAAGTTATTGAAGTTATCGATCACCATCGTATAGCAAACTTTGAAACTTCAGACCCACTATACTTCCGTGCAGAACCTGTAGGGTGTACAGCAACAATTTTAAATAAAATCTTTAAAGAAGAGAGTATTGCTATACCAGCAAATGTTGCGGGACTTATGCTATCTGCAATTGTTTCTGATACATTATTATTTAAATCACCAACTTGTACAGAGCAAGATATTCGAGCTGGAAAAGAACTAGCTGAAATAGCTGGTGTAAATGTTGAGGAATATGGACTTGCAATGCTAAAAGCGGGAGCAGACTTATCAGATAAATCTTTAGAAGATCTTTTGTCTTTAGATGCTAAAGAATTCACATTTGGTAATGTAAAATCTATCGTCGCTCAAGTAAATGCTGTCGATGTAAATGACGTATTAAGCCGTAAAGATGAATTAGTGCGTCTACTAAATAAATATAATGAAGAAAACGGTTTAAATCTTTATTTCTTTATCGTTACGGATATTTTAAATAATGATTCAGTAGCTGTTGTAGTGGGTAGTGCCGCAGAAGACGCTGCTAAAGCTTTTGGTAAGAGTTTATCTGAAAATACAGTTGAACTACCTGGAGTAGTATCTCGTAAGAAACAAGTAGTACCAGTTTTAACAGAAGCTTTAAAATAAAAGAAAAGGCAGACTCATACGAGTCCGCCTTTTTTCATGATTTTAAATCTAACGGATAAACAGCCGGACCCTCTATTACATTCCCATTTTTATCAAACCGTGATCCATGACATGGGCAATCCCATGTTTCATCGCCATCATTCCACCTTGTTCTACATCCTAAATGGGTACATTTTGGTGCATCCATTCGAGTTAGATAACCGTCAGCCAAATTAGCAACTGTAAAGCCAATTAAATTGAGCATACGAAGCATCGTAATACCAAATTGGTTACGGGAAGGATTATATATATCAGAAGCTGCGTGTTTTTCTTTAGTAATCGCACTGGAAATAATTTCACCAGCAACAAGAGAGTTTGAAAGTCCCCATTTTCGATATCCTGTTGCTATATATACATTGGATTCATTATCAGTAATTGGACCAACATAAGGTATTGAATCTGCTGTATCTGGATCTTGAGCGCTCCATAGAAATTCAGGTTCAGGTAAATCAAATTTAGATACAACCTCATTTTGTAACGTTTCATAATAACTATGCGTTTCTTCTATTGTACCAGCCTTATGGGAACTGCCACCATAGATAAAGTAGGGTTGGTTATTAATTAAAGCTGTACGAATGGTTCTAGAAGGTGTATCAACAGAAAGGTATTGTCCTTTTAATAATTCAGTTGTTCTTGTTGCAGTTAAATAAGATCTTTCTATAGAAAGTTTTGCAATCTGTAGCCCTTTAACAGCCTCAATTGGATAATGTGTTGCTAATACTAGGTTATTGTAGGATACTTCTAACTCATCATCCACATAAACTGTTTTTTCATCTATTACAACTTTTGTTACTCGACTGTTAACGTATATATTCGCTCCTTCTTTTATGGCCAGTTTTGCATAATGTAATGCGAAGTTAGTCGGATGGATTTGTGAAGTGTTTGATAATTTTATGCTAGAAAGAACGTCAAAAGGTAGCTCCGTTTCAGTTGTTTCATTTCCAGGTAACTTCAGTCTTTTATAAGCTTCTATTTCTTCATCTAATTGTTTCTTACCTTGCTCGGTTGTCGCATATAAATAAGAATCGACTTTTTGAGACACATCAATCGATATATTTTGTAGAGCGTTATTAATTGCATTCACGTTTGCATCATAATACGTACGTGCCTCTTCCTCTGAAAAGGTTTTTATCAGTTTAGCGAAAATCGCATCATGTTGAGGTGTTAATTTCCCAGTTGAATGTCCAGTAGTAGCTATTCCTACAGATGAATTTCCTTCTAGTAAAACAACGTTTAACCCTTTCTTTGCTAGTAAATAAGCTGTGTAAATACCTGTTAAACCACCACCAACTACACAAACATCACAGTTCAAAGAGGTGGATAATTTATTTAAGGATAATTTCTCAACTCCTGCTAACCATAGCGAATTTTGCATGTTAACCTCCAAAGAATAACTTTTTTACAAGTATCGGAAATAGATGTAATTATTATTCAATGAGCAGTTTTATTGAACATTAAAAATTAGATTCGTACAATAACTTAAAAAGGGGGAAGATGTTATGAAAGTAGAAGTTTGGTCAGATTATGTTTGTCCATTTTGTTATATAGGAAAAAGACAACTTGAAAAAGCTTTAAAAGATACAGGTTATGAGGGGCAAATCGAAGTTGAATATAAAAGCTTTTTACTAGACCCTACTACACCGATAGATGCAGAAGAACCAGTTATTTCTTCACTTGCTAAGAAATATGGAGTATCAGAAAATGAAGCTAAAAATATGACTACTAATGTGGCTACTCGAGCAAAAGAAGTTGGATTAGAATATGACTTCCATAATATGAAGACAGCTAATACTGTAGATGCACATAGAATAGCAAAATGGGCGGCTACTAAAGGAAAAGGTCATGAGCTTAGCGAACGCCTTTTAAGTGCATATTTCCTCGAAGGAGAAGCAATAGGAAAAAATGAGGTATTATTGAAGCTAGTAGAAGAGATAGGGTTGGACAAAACAGAGGCATTAGAAGTATTAGCCAGTGATCAATTTCATTCAGAGGTTGAACAAGATATTTATGACGCGCAGCAACTGGGTGTTCGCGGAGTACCATTCTTTGTATTTGATGGTAAATACGGGATTTCCGGTGCGCAACCACAACCGTTATTTGAACAAACAATTAAAAAGGTCGCAGATGAGGCGGGTTTGAAACCAAAACTTCGAATGGTTGGTGATAACGGGTCTGTATGTACTGATGACCAATGTGATATATAAGGCATATACTATAGTTCATAGAAAGATCCCCCATGATTTATTCAAGGGGGATTTACATTTATATTTTCACATTGTTTAAAGTAGATGTGTGGGAACGAATAGTATAGTGCTGTTTATCATAAGTTGTATATAGTTTTATTCTTCAAATTCACGGGAACTCTTTTTAGAAATACCTAATATATCCTCGATTAAAAATAAATTCTGACCTTATAACTATTGACCTTCAAAACGCATTCCAAATCCAACCGCAACTATATCGTTTATTACTTAATAATAATTTATGTTAAGATAAGAATAGTACTAATTACGTACTGAAAAGACTTTTTAAATAGTTACTATTCGTAAGTAGATGTAAAATGGTACACTAGTTATAAAATTAGTATAATAAAATTCGTTTAAAGAATAGAAAATATACAACTCTAGAAGAGGTGTTTCTTGTGAAAGAAATTTGCATATGTCCTCGACTATCAAAGGCAATGGATTTATTAGGAAAACGGTGGACTACATTAATCTTATATCAGTTATTAGAGGGTCCGCAAAGGTTCAATGAGATTGAATCTTCATTACCAATTAGTGGTCGGTTACTGTCTGAACGTTTAAAGGAGCTGGAAAAGGAAGGCATTGTTGAGAGAAAGGTATATTCAGAAGTTCCTATTCGTGTTGAATATTCCTTAACAGAAAAAGGTAATGCACTTGAAGGCGCAATTCGTGAAGTCGAAAAATGGTCGAAATTATGGATAAATTAAGGAATATAGCCACTTGCCAAAAAGCTTTCAATTTCACATACTAGGTATGATTAACTTTATTTCAGAATATCTGTTTATACTGTAGGTGTTCCTTATAAATTGAAGTCTACACTACAAAAGATGGTTAGATGGATGTAGTTAAGCCTTCGGCGGACACAGAATTTAAAAGGGTTAATTAATGAACTTAGACTTAGCCCCCACTTATCGCTGGAAAAGTAATGTCTGTTTCACCAGTGATATGACCAACGGCTGTCAAAAACGCCACCTACTGTGGCTTTGAGTGTATAATCGACATCCTGTTGGCCTCAGTGGCAAAGTCTATAGTTAACCATCAATCCTGCTCTTGCGGTTACTCGACGCAAAAGGGATTTTGATGGCCTGTGCTCGATGAAATCTGGCGCACATGTTTTGGCTGCACCGAAAAAGAAGCGAAAGGTGGCAATATGCCAAGGCGTATTTGATTTAGAAAGGGTTTTTCAATGATGACTATCCAAAAGTGGGCTGAAGATTTAGCTCAATTAATGAATCCAAAGAACATTAAGACAAATGAATTATTAAAAGAATATACAATGACAAAACTTGGTGGTACTGCCGATGTTTTTGTTATGCCTGAAACAGAAGACGAAGCTCAAGCTGTTATTAAGTATGCATATGATTATCATATTCCTCTATTAATGTTAGGAAATGGCTCTAATATGGTAGTTCGCGATGGTGGTTTAAGAGGGATTGTTATTACATTTTCAAAATTAAATGAAATTCGTATTGATAATACAAAAATTTATGCTCAAAGTGGCGCTTTAATTAAAGATGTTTCCAAAATGGCAGCAATGGAGAGTTTAACTGGTTTTGAATTTGCCTGTGGAATTCCAGGATCAGTTGGTGGGGCAATGGCTATGAATGCTGGCGCATATGGTGGTGAAATAAAAGATATTATTATATCCTCTACTGTCCTTACAAAAGAAGGGGAAAAACTAGTGTTATCTAAAGATGAACTAGATTTAAGATACAGACATAGCATAATTTCTCAAGAAGGGTATTACGTACTTTCTTCATGGTTCCAACTAAAAAAAGGGGATAAAGCCGAAATTGATGCTATAATTGCTGACCTCACATATAAAAGAGAATCAAAACAACCCCTTGAATATCCATCGGCAGGAAGTGTATTTAAACGTCCACCAGGTTATTTTGCAGGGAAATTAATTCAAGATAGTGGTCTGCAAGGAAAAGGCGTTGGGGGAGCAGAAGTCTCCACTAAACATGCTGGATTTATTATTAACAAAGGTAATGCAACAGCAAGTGACTATATTCAAACAATTGAAATGGTGCAACGTGTTGTGAAGGAGAAATTTGGTGTAGATTTAGAACTTGAAGTTAAAATAGTCGGTGAAGATTAGTTTTATAAATAAAGCGCCAAACGTCTTGAGCCGGGTGGCGCTTTATTTCTATTATTAGATACATAAGGAGTATTTATGAAGTTTATATCTTGGAACGTCAACGGGATCCGTGCATGCCTCAAAAAAGGCTTTATGGATTATTTTAGAAGGGTAGATGCAGATTTTTTCTGTATTCAAGAAACAAAATGTCAAGAAGGTCAAGTTCAACTTGAAATTGAAGGATACTATCAATTCTGGAATTATGCACAGAAAAAGGGTTATTCAGGTACAGCGATATTTACTAAGCACCAACCTTTGAATGTGCATTATGGCGTAGGGGATGAAGAGAGCGAAGCTGAAGGACGAATTATAACATTAGAATATGAAATGTTTTATTTAGTAAATGTTTACACACCAAATTCACAAAGAGATTTAGCTAGACTCCCATTCAGGTTAGAATGGGAGGATAAATTAAAAGACTATTTAATTAAACTTAATAAAGATAAACCAGTCATTTACTGTGGGGATCTGAATGTAGCAAAAGAAGAAATTGATTTAAAAAATGCTAAATCAAATGTTGGTAATTCTGGCTTTACACACGAAGAACGAGGAAAGATGTCTGATTTATTATCTGAAGGGTTTACAGATTCATTTCGTTATCTCTACCCTGAAAAAACAGATTCCTATACGTGGTGGTCCTATATGAATAAAGTACGAGAGAGAAATATAGGATGGAGAATCGATTACTTTATTGTTTCTAACAGCTTGAATAGGCTAATTAAAAATGCATTGATACATTCTGAAGTTCATGGAAGCGATCATTGTCCAATTCTTTTGGAGCTTCAAATGAATACCTTTCAGTAATTTTTATAATACTTAAAGTGTATATTATATCAAAGAAAAAGTTTTAACCATTGATATTAACTGGAACAAATAATCTACTATGGAGTAAAAATAAATATGTCACAACCGAAATTACTAAATGTTACAGAAGAAATAGTCCATGGTCTCGTTCGATTTTTATTATTCAGCTCTGATTACCAAACGTTTTGCCACTGTGAACATTGTGAATTGAACATTGTTGCTAATGTATTGAATAAATTACCGTCAAACTATGTATCATCTATTCAAGAAAGAAATGATGTATATAATAAGTTAAAAAATTCTATATACATTAATATAGTTAATAAAGAGATTATTCATGCTATTCATTCGGTTGGTAAGGAACCAGGGCATTAATAAACTACATAGTGATTGGTAAATAATGAGGCTGACTCAGTAAAATAGAGTCAGCTTTTTATACTAAATAATATAATTACACCTATATTTTGAAACCTTTACAAAAATGACTATGTTATTCTTTGGTTTCATCGTTATTTGTTACCTTTTCTGTTAAGGTTGTAGTAAACTTAAATGTAAGATTCTGAAAGTGAGGGGTCGCTAATGCCTACACCTAGTATGGAAGACCATATCGAACAAATTTATTTATTGATCGAAACAAAAGGATATGCAAGGGTGTCTGACATAGCAGAAGCATTATCAGTTTTACCTTCCTCAGTTACCAAAATGGTCCAAAAATTAGACAAAGATGGCTATTTAATATACGAAAAATATAGAGGGCTGACACTAACATCAAAGGGAGAGCGACTTGGAAAAAGACTTGTAAAAAGACATGATCTGCTAGAACAATTTTTACGTTTGATTGGTGTAGATGAAGAACGGATATATGCAGATGTTGAGGGTATTGAACATCATTTAAGTTGGAATTCTATAGATAGAATAGCGGATTTAGTTCAACTTTTAGAAGAAGACAAAGCTTTGTTGAAAAAATTGGAAGACTTAAAAGCACAGTAATATGAAAAAACTCAAAGGAATTGAAAGGAATAACTATGGAAGAACTTAAATCAGGACAAGTAGTTGAATTAACTGTATTAGAAGAACAAGGATCACGTATTTTTTTAACGAACGGTGAAATAGAAATTCCGTTGAATAGTTCGGAACTTTCAGAACCTCTTTCTAGAGGGGATCGCATAAAAGTCTTTCTATTGGCAGACAGAAGAGGGAGTTTACAAGCAACAACTGCCATCCCCCATATACAACAAGGAGAATACGGTTGGGCGCGTGTAATCAAGGTATCTAATGAAGGAGCTTATGTAGATATTGGTACAACGAAAGAAGTATTAGTACAAGCTGAGGACTTACCGCCTATTCGCGATCTATGGCCGGAGATTGGAGATCATTTATTTTTAACTCTACGTACAGATCGAAATGGAGATTTGTTTGGTCGACTTGTGACAGAAGAAAAAGTAAATGAACTTTATGAAGGTGCATTAGAAGATATGCACAATAAAAACTTAAATGCTCGACCATATCGTTTATTACCTGTAGGATCTTTCTTATTAGGTATTGATCAGCCATATCGTATTTTTGTTCATAATACTGAAATGGAAGGAGAACCAAGAATAGGACAAGATGTAACAGTTCGAATAATCGCTGTAAAGGATGACGGTACTTTAAATGGTTCACTTCTTCCGAGAAAACATGAACGACTTAGTTCTGATGCGGAACAAATTCTAGCCTATTTAAATAGTGTTGGCGGCAAAATGCCTTTTAGTGACAAATCAACTCCAGAAGAAATTACGGAAATGTTCCATATGAGTAAAGGTGCGTTTAAACGTGCCCTAGGTTCTTTAATGAAAGTTGGTAGAGTAAAACAACAAGATGGATGGACAGAATTGCAATGATCCATGCATAATAATTAAGCTTCAAATTTGAATATGTTATATTGAAGCAAAGGGGGAATAAAATAATGGAATTCACGTTGAATGAATTAGGTTCACAAAATTTTGCTTTTGAGTACAAAAAAGATGGGGAAAAATTAGCTGAAATTGAGTGGATACAAAAAGGGGACGTTATGGTCATGAACCATACGTATGTATCAGATGTACTAAGAGGTCAAGGAATTGCTAAAAAACTATTAGATAAAGCAACAGATTATGCAAGAGAAAATAACTACAAAATGGAAGCCGTTTGCTCTTACGTGGTAGCTGCTTTTAATAAAAGCAATGAATATGACGATGTAAAGGCATAATAAAAATAGTCAGTGTGTAGATGTGGTAAGCCCCTTCTACACACTTTTTTAATTTACGGATTAATTAATGTGAATAGAGTTGGAATTTGGATGATCATTGTAAGGTTTAAGGTTGAACAAAGAAATAAATAATACCTGTTAAAAAAACGGCGCCAATAAGGTATGAGGTTACTTCTATCCAATCATAAGAAACATTTATATTTTTCATGAAGCCAATCCTCCGTTTATCTATAAAAGTAAATACTAATATTTTATTAGAATGAAACGGTAAATATAACAAAATAGCAATAAAATATAAAAAAAGACATTATTAGTGTTAATGAAATCAAAACAACAAATAAATAGACACATTAATCCGTATAAATAAATTAAAAAAGGAAAAAGTAAAGTGTAAGTTTAAATTGGAGGGATAGAATATGGCGAAAATGAAAGGAAAAGGTGTAGTTTTGGCAGCATTTGCAGCTGGTGTTGCTACATTTTTAAGTAAAAAACAAAACCGTGAAAAAACTATGAATTTATTTAATTCTATTAAATCAAAAGCGACAAATAATTCAAATTTCAAAAACTTCAACCTAGAAAATGATTCATTAAGGGAATTAGCTGAAACAGCAGCGAGTGTTAATGATACAAGCATTAGGGGAAATAACTTCATAGGAGAAGGCGGGGGTCAAACCGCACTCTCATACTATAATCATAAACAGGAAAGATTATAATAAAAAGTCGACAACTAATATTCTAGTTGTCGACTTATTTATTTTATTATATTATGCTTTCGAAATTTCTTGTTTCATTGTTTTGTTTTTAGCTAGATTAACGTGCCATGATAAAGCTTCCTCTAAAATATGAGGAGTTTGTGCGTTACCAGTTGCCTCAACTGCGCGGTTGTAGTAATCCCACATTTGTTCTTTGAAATCAGGGTGAACACAGTTTTCGATAATTTTTACAGCGCGTTCTTTTGGAGCTAGTCCACGTAAGTCTGCAATACCTTGTTCAGTAACAATAACATCTACGTCGTGCTCAGTATGATCTACGTGAGATACCATTGGTACGATTGATGAGATTGCTCCACCTTTAGCATATGATTTCGTTACGAAGATACCAAGACGTGCGTTACGAGCGAAGTCTCCTGATCCACCAATACCATTCATCATTTTTGTACCGCTAACGTGAGTTGAATTTACATTACCATAAATATCTAACTCAAGAGCAGTATTAATAGAAATTAATCCGAGTCGACGGATTACTTCTGGATGGTTCGAAATTTCTTGTGGACGTAGTACTAATTTATCTGCATACTTTTCAAGGTTACCATAAACTTTTTTCTGTAATTCTTCTGAAATTGTAATAGAAGTAGCAGAAGCATAGCTTACTTTACCTGCATCGATTAAGTTAAATACTGCGTCTTGAAGTACTTCTGAAGCCACGACTAAATCTTCAAATTCAGAATCTGCAAAGCCATCAAGTACAGCGTTTGCTACAGAACCAACACCTGATTGTAAAGGCATTAATTTGTTCGTTAAGCGTCCAGCTTTAATTTCAGAACGGAAGAAATCAAGTAAAATGTTAGCCATTGTTTGAGTTTCTTCATCTGGAGGAACGATTAATGAAGGAGCATCTGGCTCTTCAGAAATAACGATTGCCTTAATTTTAGCTGGGTCAACTTTAATTCCGATTTCTCCAATACGTTGTGTAGCATCAGTTAAAGGAATTGGACCGCGTTCTCCTTGAGCTCCTGGTACATAAATATCATGAATACCAATTAGACTTTCAGGATGTGCGATGTTTAATTCAACAATAATATTTTCTGCATATTCAGCAAAAATTGGTGAGTTACCAACAGATGTTGTTGGGATTATTAAACCATCTTCTGTAATTGCAGCAGCTTCGACGATTAAATATTGGATTGGACCGATAATTCCTTGACGTACTAACTCAGCGTTATGAGAAAGATGAGCGTCTACATATAAAACATCACCAGAGTTAATTTGGTTACGAATCATCGGGTCAGCGATGAAAGGCCCACGTTTACGAATCGCACCAGCTTCAGCTAAATACTTGTCCACTTCAGGTCCAAGTGAAGCACCAGTGTATACATCAATTTTAAATTCCTCTTGTTTAGCACGTTCAACTAAAGCCATAGGTACAACTTTTGCATCTCCAGCACGTGTGAAACCACTCATACCTACAACTGCACCGTTAGGTATTAAAGCTGCAGCAGCCTCAGCTGATACGACTTTATCTGACAAATTTTTAAGACCTAAGCGTTTTTCGACTCTTGGATCCATATTTAAATCCCCCTTTAGTTATATATATGAAAGCATAAACGGTACACTATAATAAGTGCAACTTAATATAATTCTTATATTCTTATATTAACACTAAAATGTCACAAAATCTCCAATAATTTTATGAAAGTGCTTAAATGTCGTTTTAAGAAGAAATAACCAGTAAAAATGATAGGATATAAGGTTTGGGAGGGGTGAGGTTGATTTGGGGAAGAGCAAAAAAATATAAAGCGACTTTGAAATGTAGTTCGAAAGTCGCTTTAGTAGTATAATATATTTTTTTCTAGAAGCCTAAAGAACGACGGAAGTAACTTGCATATCTTTGACTTACCGGAATTCGAGTACCATCCTTCATGATTAATAAGAAGGTTGAATGAGAATCCGGTTGAATTTCTTCAATAAAGTTAATATTTACAATATATGAACGGTGACATCTAATGAATGAATCTGGGGCTAAGAAAAGTTCTAAGTCACTTAAATTTAAACGGTGATAACCCTCGCGACTCATAGTTTTTACAAGTGTTTTTCTTAATTGTGTTTCTAAATATACAACTTCATTATGATTAATTGGATACCAACAATCATCGATTTTAATTGTTATATAATTCGTTAAAAATGGAGAAGGTTTTTGTGGGAAAATAGCAGTAATAGCACCTTTTGTTTCCCCTTCTTCAATCAGTGGAATACTCATTCCATAATAAGGAACACCAAAAATATCAGGTTCGATATAAGTATTGATTTTTTGGCCATATGTAAGAGCTTTAGATGCAGCAGATCCCTCTTTAATAGGATCACCAGGTTTGATTTTTAGATCAACTTTTTTACTTGGTTGATAATACAAATATTCATTTGTATCAGAGATTGCGATTGATGTGTTTTCTGGAAAGAAATCTTTTATGACATCCATGATTTCCTCGATTTGCTTTGGGTCCACTATATTACACCTCTTCATTACATTTTAAATTAGTATACAATAATTCTACTACATATTTAAATAATTGAAACAAAGAAGATTGTGGAATAATCAAGAAAAATTTGTACAAATTCAAAAACCAGTGGGTATTTAATTTCAATATTAAATATCAATTGGTAATTTTAACATATAATAACCGGAATATTATACTGTAATAGAATTCGTTTTCGTATAGAATAATAGAATAAAAAGATAAATACTATTTACTGCTACAAATGAGTACATTTAAAATAGAGTTGAAAAAAAATCGCAAATTATGGTAATATTCATTTTAGGTAAAATAATTACTTTATACATATTTACAAGAGGGAATCTGTTAAGTTTTTGCATAATATACTCGTTTAATAGTGTTTTAAATCGTTTTTTTATGAATATTACTATATTCATATTTTATATTTTAAGTAAAATATAAAATATATGTTTTATCTGCAAATAATTTATGCGATTGCATTCTGAAGAAAGATGGGGTAATTTATGCAGCATCAACATTCAATATCTGAAACCATTTCTAAGAGATACTTTCAAGAAATAGACGGTATCAATAAATATAGCGGGTTGGAAGACTTTTTTCATATTGAATCTAAGCTGTTGTATGAGGTCTTTCACTTAGAATCAGCAAAGGCAAAACAATCTTTACATGAAATTATTGATATTCTTTCGATCCGATTTGGTAAACAAGTTATAAAAATAGTTCGTGGATATTTTGCTACTTTGTCTTCAATAGTTGCACGGAAGTTATTAGATAACCAGGTACCTTCTAAGAAGGCATTTGCTTTTAACTATGCATGTATTGACATGATTGAAAATAAGATGAAAGATGCAGAATTTTTACAATTTGCAGATGAGTTAATTGAGTTCTTTGTCGACTTTATCGCAGATCGTAAACAACCTTCATTTAAACATCAAACTGTTAACAAAGTAATAATGTACATAAACGATGAACTTGAGAGTGACTTGACTGTAGAAAGTATTGCGAATAAGTTCCATATTAGTACAAGTCATCTTTCCCGTATATTTAGAGAACATGTTGGAATAACGCTAGTGGAATATTTAAATGTACGTAGAGTAGAAGAATCTCAATACTATTTAAGACATACAAATAAGAGTATTACATCTATCTCAGAACAATTCCACTTCTGTAATCAAAGTTACTTTACTCGTATATTCAAAAAGTATACCGGTGTTACTCCGAAACATTTTAGAGATGAGTTACACCATGAATTCTATCGATTTAATATAAACGAAGTAGAAGTTGAAAAGGTGTAAGCTTTTCATATGCAGGAGGTTTAACTTATTGGTTCTATAAGAATAAGCATCTGCTAATTGAATTTCATAGTCTGATTACTGTATACTTCAACTTAGTAAAAACGTATAGTGGGTGGAGAAATGAAAAAACTACTGTTATTCTCTATGCTTGGCGCCTTATTATTTATCTTAACTGGTTGTCAATCAGTAGAAAATCAAGAAGGATTCTTTTATAACATATTTGTAAAACCAATGGATTTTTTACTAGATTACTTAGGGGGGTTATTTGGTGGTAGCTATGGATTAGCGATTATTGCAATTACAGTTGCTATTCGTTTAATTTTAATGCCCCCAATGCTTAAAAACTATCGTAATCAGGCTATTATGAAATCGAAAATGGATGTTGTTAAGCCGAAAATGGACGAAATCCAAACACGATTGAAAGCTGCAAAAACTAAAGAAGAACAGATGGCAATTCAACAAGAAATGCTTGCATTATACCGTGATAATGGCATCAATCCTTTTAATATGGGCTGTTTACCAATAGTCATTCAAATGCCGATTATCATGGGACTATATTTTGCTATTTTGTATTCATCAGATGTAAAAACTCATGAATTTTTATGGTTTAATTTAGGAGCATCGGATATAGTAATGACTGTTATTGCGGGGATAGTTTACTTTGTACAAGCTCAAGTCTCGCTATGGACAGTACCTGAAGCACAAAAAGCTCAAATGAAATTGATGGTTTATATTTCACCAATAATGATTGTCATTATCTCATTGTCCTCTATGGCTGCTCTTCCGCTTTATTGGTCTGTTAGTGGATTATTGCTAATCATTCAAACTTATATTGGTCGAAAATTCTATTCAAATATTCCGGAAGTACAGAAGTAATTTAATTTAATTACAATCAGATTGAAAACCGAGACATTAGTCTTCGGTTTTTTTTGTTGTATGGCGCCACGCACCAATCTAGTAATTTATGAAAATAATAGACTCAAAAACTGAAAAGGGTGCTAAAATAATATCATTGTCATAGAAAGTAGGTAAGAGAAGTGAAATATCCTTCATCAACTAAAAAATCAAAAAAAACACTAATGTCTGTTGTTACAATTATTATATTAGTAGTGGTGATAGCCGTAGTTTTATTTTTTTTAAATAATGTATCTAGTAAAGAGGAAGAAACTCAAGTGAATGAAAATGGTAGTAATAATGTTGGGGAACAGGGTAAGGTTGTTAATGATAGAATTCCATCAGAAGTTACTCCTATTGATATAGACAAAGATTTGGATGATCAACCGAACTCTCAAACCCCTGTAGATAATAAAGATAAAGATGATGCAAAAGACAATAATAATTCCGAACAAAAAGAAAATAGAGTTGAAAAAGAAGATGACAATGGTTACATTGTTGGACTATCATTGCCTTTAGAACCAACTTATATTGATGGAATATTAATTACTAACAAGAAATACCCTTTACCGAAAAGTTTTAGTCCTGGAGAAAGTGTAGAAGCACGTGTTGCATTTGAAGATATGGCTACTGCAGCAAGTGAAGCGGGTTTTGAGCTAACAGCCTTTAGTACCTATCGTTCATTTGAATATCAAACAACCCTATATTCACGGTATGTAGAACGCGATGGTAAGGACAATGCGGATCGCTATAGTGCCCGTCCTGGTTATTCCGAACACCAAACTGGTTTAGCATTCGACATAGGAGAGGTAAACCGTGAAGATTTATGGCTAACAAGTGAATTTGGAGAGTCTGAAGCGGGGAAATGGCTAGTGGAAAATGCGCATGAGTATGGCTTTATCCTTCGTTATCCGAAAGGTAAGGAACTTATTACGGGTTATATGTATGAATCATGGCATTTTCGTTATTTAGGGATCCCTGTTGCGACGGAAGTTTACGAATCTGGAGTTACTTTAGAAGAATATTTAGGAATTAATTAATTGGATATTAAATCATTAAAGGCACACCGGAAAATTTCGATGTGCCTTTCACTTATAATATCGGTGTTAGTAATCTTGAAACAGATTCTTTAAATTTAATCAGATTCGAGCGGTTATTGTACTGTTCAAGAGATAACTCGGTACAATCAAAAATATCACGTTCAAAAATTTCAGCTAAATCTTGAGAAATGGTACGATTATAAATGAATGCATTTACTTCAAAATTTAAACTAAAACTACGTACATCAATATTTGCAGTTCCAACTGTTGAAGCTTCGTCATCTATTACAATCATTTTTGCATGGATAAATCCTTTCTCATAAATATAAACTTTAGCCCCTGCTTTTAACAATTCTCCGACATAAGAATACGTTGCCCAATACACAAACATATGGTCTGGTTTATTTGGAATCATAATTCGGACATCAATACCTGAAAGAGTAGCAATCTCAATGGCATTTAAGAAACTATTATCAGGAATAAAATATGGAGTTTGAATATAAATATAACGCTTTGCACTCATTAGTAGTTTAAGGTAGCCGTTTTTAATTGTTGGCCATTCTGCATCTGGACCACTAGAAACAATTTGAATTGCGACATCACCTTTTTTGGGGATGGCAGGAAAGTAACTTTCAGAATAATCAATATTATTGTTGCTAGCTTGGTTCCAATCTAGTAAAAACCTTGTTTGTAATGGATGAACCGAACTACCTTCAACTTTTAAATGTGTATCTCTCCAATACCCAAATTTTTTATTTAATCCTAAGTATTCATCTCCAACATTAAATCCTCCAATATAACCTATACGACCATCAATTATTACAATCTTACGGTGGTTTCGGAAATTAAGTCGAGGATTAAAAAGAGGTAAAACAGATGGGAAAAAAACCTCTACTTCTCCCCCTAATTCGATTAACTCTTTAAAGCGATTTTTCTTAATACCTCTTGAGCCCATTTCATCATAGAGTATGCGAACCCTTACACCTTGTTTTGCTTTCTTTTTCAAAGCTGAAAGTAAACGTTGTCCTAAATTATCCAGTTTAAAAATGTAATACTGGATATGAATGTGGTCTTTTGCGGCTACTATATCTTCTATTAGAGACTCAAATTTATCAGTACCATCAGTGAAAATTTGGACATGATTATCTTGTGTTAGAACGGAATCACTCGTTTTTAAATTCATATGAATAAGGGTTTTATAATCTTCTACATATTGATCGTGTAAATCGAAAGTATCGTCCTCAATTGCTTGAATTTGATAATTAATCAAACTATCTATACCTATATCTTTTTGTCCATCCCAACGAAATAGGTGTTTTTTCCTAAGCTGACGCCCTAGTAGTAAATATAAAACAAATCCTACAAATGGTAAAAAGAATAAGACGAGTATCCATGCCCATGCGGAAGAAGCATCTTTTCTTTCTAAAAATATAACGGTAATAGCGAATAATAAATTTAAGACAAATAATATCGGTAGAAAAACGTATGGATTAAAGAGGATACTCACTATTTATTGCACCTACTTCATTTATTTAAGGAACATATTATCTTATTACTAAAGAAGACACTCATGATAATTTGTAATACTTAATCATATTGTTCTGCGATTAAATAGATGTCTGAAAAATCAAGGTTCAATAGCTTGTGCTGATTAATAAAAAACTTGATAATACCAGAATCCCCTAACATAATGTTTTGACTATCATTTGAAACAATTTGTAATAATAGTGTATCAAACCTTTTCAAAAAATGTGAATTTTTACGCGTGTCTTTATGAATAAAATAAGGATATCCACCTATCTTATGATCAGCGCCTAGAAAATGTTCAACATAAATATCCTCAAATGAACGGTCATTAATTATAGTAGAGAAATTATGTGCTAAAGGATGAAATAAATACTCTTCAATCCTATAATCCATAGCCGAAACAGGTTCCATTAATGGAATATATGTAATTGCCATTTCTTCTCCAATTGGAAACCCCTCTTGATTTGTAGAATCTTCAGGAGTAGGATCGCATGTTAACGTATCTAAAGTTGGTAAGTTTGGATAATATCTCACTTTAAAATAATGTTGAAATATGTGTTCTTCAACCGAATACCTTGTTTGATAAATTGTTGGTGAAATGAAAAATTGTAAAATTCCTTCCTTTGGAAATGGCAATATCGTACTAAATTGTGCAAAGTTAATCTGAGCTAACAATTTCATTTCTTGACCATTTAGATCCTTTGGATAAGAAAAGTTTAAGGGAATATATGGTTGCCCAGAAAATTTACTGTCTACTAACGAGATTTTCCCTTTATAAGGGTATAATTTGTATAAAGGAAGCATGGAGCTTTCGATATTTGGTCGAAATATTTCTAACTCAATCGGTAGATTTAGATAGCTTTGTAGTTTCATTTGAAATAAATCCTCCACATTAGTAAATTATATCTTCTAATATCATTTTCCACATTTTCTCAATAGTTAAACACTAAATAAAAGAAACATCACGTATAAACAAATACGTGATGTTATGATGATTCATGTTTTATTCGCAAGGTCTTGTTGGAATTAGTAAATACGATGATAAACGCAATTGATAGGAAGGCAATGATGATTGATGCGATATACCCATATGAAGATTCATTTTGAAATAGGGATGTGAAAAATAATGGCCCTATTATGCGGCCGAGATTATCCATCGAATAGGATAATCCTGCTGCTGTACCATATCTACCACCGGATTCTTTGGTTGTTAGTGAAACAACACATGTTCTTGCAAGTGCATTTCCAGCTGTGAAGATACAGAGAGCTATACCGGCAAAAAATAGGTTCGTTGTTATAATGATCAATGCTAAACCAATAGCAGTGATTATTTGTGCACTAATTAACCATTTTATCTCTGATCCATCTTTAATTCTTCTTACGACGCCACCTTGGATAGCAGCATCAACTAAACCGCTGAACATAAATAGTAAACCAACCTGCATTGGGGTAATTTGTATATTTTCTATCTGGAATAATTGAAACGTTGCTTCAACACCAGCGAGTATAAATGTGACCATAAATGAAAATATGAATAAATACCTCACTCTATAACGAAACAATTCCGATGCACCAGCAGGTATAATTGCTCTTTTATTTCCTTCTCCTTTTTGTTTAGGTTCTTTTAATAACACAAAACTATAGATAACTAATAATCCTATTAAAATGGAAGAAAAGGTAAAGGGGAGTTGTAAACTATAGTGTCCTAAAACCCCTCCAATCGCTGGACCGAAGATAAATCCAAGACCAATTGACATACCCATAAAGCCCATGTACATATTACGATTTTCGTTTGTAGAAATATCACTTATATAGCCTGTTACTGCAGTATATAAAGCTCCAGAAAATAGACCTCCGAAAATTCTAGAAACATAAAGCATTATTAAGTTGCTAATAAATAAGCTAAAAAGCAAAAAGCTTAGTGAAAAACCGATTAATCCAATTAAAATTAACTGTTTCCTTCCGAATTTATCAGAAAGTATTCCCCAAATTGGCGCAGTAAAGAAACTTGCTAGAGCATAGATTGTTAGTAAGCCACCAACATGAAATTCATTCCATTGCTGGTCTACAATGACTTCAGGGAAAACCGGGATGATAATGCCAAATCCAAGATAAACCAAAAATTGAATTGACATCAATAGTATGATTTCTTTTTTCATAAAAACCCGCTTTCTAAACTACAAATTAATTACGACAATTTTACCCCTCTAATTCAAATGAAACAAGTTAGAAGGGGGAGGATACATGATATAATAAAAAAATTAAATAAATGTGATTATAGATTAGAAATGATGTGAATAATGTAGTTGTAAAGTTTACATAAATATATTTAGGACAAAGTACTTGACTTTTCGAAGTTGTAACATAATTGAAAAATTTATAAGAGATAAAAAATGGTAAGATAACTATATAAAACATGAAACTATATTAAAGGTAGAAACGTTTCTATATTTGAGGAAAGGTTAGGTGGAAGTATGGCGAAGGAAGTAGACTTAAAAAAAATCGTTAGAAATTTATCTAAATTAGGTGTTTCGGCATCTGTTACAAAGTCACGTCTAGAAATATTAAAAGTATTATCACCACCAACACAGACTCCACAAACATAACTTTAGACATACAATTAATTAATCATAAAAATTCCCGAAGTTTTTAGTCGGGAATTTTTTTTGTAAAAAATAAAGCACATCAACTAAATTAAGTCGAAGTGCTCAAGTATTAATATTCATCCTCATCTAGCGCAGAGAACATATAAGTCCGATAATGGAATTTCATACTAAATACTAGTCCTATTGCTAGTGCATTCCCCATCAATGAACTACCACCATAACTTATAAATGGTAATGGGATCCCTGTGATTGGCAATAATTGTATAGTCATACCTATGTTTTCGAAAACATGGAATGTAATCATAGCTATAATTCCTGCACATACATAAGTGCAAAAAGGATCTTTTAGTAAGAGGGTAGTTTTAGTTAAATGATAAATGAGTAGGAAATATAAGCAAATGACTAAACTAGCGCCTAGAAACCCCCATTCTTCACCAATAACTGCAAAAATAAAGTCAGTATGATTCTCTGGAACATAAACCTCTCGTTCCAAATAACCTTTACCAAATATCTCCCCTGAACCAATAGCATTTAAAGAGGTGATTAAATGATACCCCTCTCCGCCCGTATATGAATATGGATCAAGCCATGAATTGATTCTATCAAATTGGTAAGGCTTGAAACCAAACGTTTTTTCAAGAAAATCCTGCAAATATATAGCCATCCATAATAAAGCACCGCCTACTGTGGCAAATCCAGCAAAGATAGGAACTAGTATTTTCCATGATATACCGGCGACAATAACTAATGCCGCAGCAATTGCTAAAAATACAAGTGAAGATCCTAAGTCGGGTTGCTGCATAATAAACGCTAATGGGATTGCTAATGTAATACCGATCTTTACTAAAAGAAGAAAATCAGTTTTAAGAGATTTTATAGAATACTTTTCGTGATGTTTACTAATTAAATGAGCAGAAGCTAATATGAAAAATGTCTTCATAAACTCGGATGGTTGAATATTCCCGATAGGTAGATGATACCAACTTTTTGCACCATTAATCGGTTCACCAATTTGCCCTTTTCCTTCAGGCATAAATATCAGAAGTAGTAATAAAAATATTCCAAAACCATATAAGTACCATGACATTTTTTTATATTGGTCAGGCTCAAAATACATAACGAATGCAATAATAAATGCTGCAATTATATACCATCGAAATTGCAAAAATACAAAGTTCGCACCATATTGTCCTGTTGTTTGTGCCGAAGAAATAGCTAATAAGCTAACAACCAGGAATGCTATTAATAAAAGAAAAAGTGGCCAATCAAGCCGTTTTGAAAAATTTCGATTGTTTTCCATGTATGTCACCTATTAGTTAATTATTTATTTAATATATATCAGAATATGCTTATCTAGGATGTGCTTTTTTAACTTAACATATTATATCGTAAAAGTAGAGTTAAAGGTTAACTCATTCAGTAAATGTTTAAATATACTGTGGAAGGGGAACTGGTCACGTGTTAACTATATTTAGACCCCTAAAACGATCGCATTAGAAGGGAAAACTTACCCAAAATGGAAGGTGTGCTAGCGACAGTACTAAAAACGTTTTGATTTAATAAAGTTTAAAACGAAATCATAATGAAAATGTTTCAAATTTTATCGATAAAACATATAATAATTTTTGTAGCTAACTATTGGAGTGTGAGCAGAATTGTCAAAAAAGAAAAAGGCATCTGAAGATTTTATTCATCACTTATATGTACATATGAACGAAGTAGATCAATTTGTCATTTTTAGTGGCTTATCATTAAAACAATTTATATTAGCTTTTCAACCAATGGCAAATCTTTTACTTTTAAAGCACAAATATGAGGATGCTTCTTTTAATATGCACACACAATTTGAATTTGTATCTAAAGAGGATGTTCATATTTTTGTAAAAAGGATGTCGGATTCAACGGGTGAATTATGTTGGATTGATTTTAGTGGAGAAAATGAGTTGGACCAACTAACTCCTATGGAACAAGCAAAGTTATTATATCTTAGTCATAAAAAAGAACCAATCGGCACACCATTTTTAGATAAACTCTCTAATCGCTTTGTTTATCATTCTTCAGACATGGAAAAAGAAGTAAAAGTTTATTTTAGAAACTTAGATGATGCTGAACGTTTAGTGACACATATTTTTAATAAGATAATTCAGGAAGATAATAATGGCTTTTGGAGAAAACGAGCGAAAAATACAATACCAATAATAGACCCTGAATTTCTTAAAGCGTATCGACCGTTTGCAAAGGATGGTGTATTAATGTCCTTAAGTAAATTAGAAAAGCCTAAACGTTTTGAAATTGAACTTCGAACACTTATTGATTATGATTTCCCTGATGAAGTATGGGATGACTTAGATGTAATATTAAATCAAAGTTATGATGATCTTATAAAAATCCCTTAAAACTCACTGTCAATGGTTAACCGGTAGTTCGACAGGGAGTTTTTTTCATCTTCTTTACAGTTGATTACAAAAATGATTGTCTTATAGATTTCATGATAAACTTGAAATACCGAATTTGGAGGTCAAATAATGAAAAAAACAATAGGATTGTTATACGGTGGAAAGTCTGCTGAACATGAAGTATCGTTATCGACTGCGTTGGCAGTATTAAAAGCAATTAACTTTGAAAAGTATGAAGTATATCCAATTTACATTACCTTAGATGGTGAATGGCGTAAGGGGTCGCAAATTGAGAAGCCTTTAGATTCAACTGAACAGTTGCAATTAGAGGGTAACTCTGGATCTGATAATATTGCAAGTTTTATCATGAATGATGAGGGTAATCAGAACAAGTATGATGTCGTATTCCCATTACTACATGGTACAAATGGTGAAGATGGAACAGTCCAAGGGCTTTTAGAGGTACTAAACTTACCTTATGTTGGGAATGGTGTGTTAGCATCTGCCGCAGGTATGGATAAAGTCGTTATGAAACAACTTTTTGAAATTGCAGGATTAAATCAAGTTCCCTATGTATATTTTTTACGCAATGAATGGGAGAAAGAACAAGAAGAAATTATTCAAAAATGTCTAGATGAGATAGCGTGGCCAATGTTTGTTAAACCGGCTAATCTCGGTTCCAGCGTTGGAATCAGTAAGGCAACGAATAAAGACGAACTGATAGAGGCAATAAAGTTTGCGTTAAAATATGATCGAAAAATTATTGTCGAAAAAGGTGTAACAGCACGTGAAATTGAAATGGCTGTATTAGGTAATAATAATCCGAAAGTATCTGTTGCTGGGGAAATAAAACCTAACACAGAATTTTACGATTATGAATCCAAATACAAAGATAATTCAACGACACTCATAATACCTGCACTTATAAGTGAAACTGTAGAAAATACAATGAGAGATATGGCAATACGTGCATTTAAAATATTAGATTGCTCTGGATTAGTAAGGTCAGATTTCTTTGTAACGGAAGATGATGAAGTATTAATTAATGAAGTGAATACAATGCCAGGGTTTACACCGGTGAGTATGTATCCAATGTTATGGCAAAAGACCGGTCTAAGTTATCCTGAATTAATCGATTCTCTAATTGAATTAGCGCTTGAACGTTATGAAGAAAAACAACTACTTCAATACAATAAAGACTAGAGTGTGAATAATATGAAAAAGACATTGAAAGAAATTGCAAGTTGGTTAAAAGTTAACTGTTCGGGCTTTGAAGACACTGTTGTAACAGGTGTATCTATCGATTCGCGTTCAACCCAAAAAGGTGATTTATTCATACCGTTTAGGGGTGAGAAGGTAAATGGCCATCAATATATCTCAAAAGCATTCGAAAATGGTGCTGCGGCAACACTTTGGTTGAAAGATGAGCCAAATCCACCCAAAGACGTTCCCGTTCTTTTCGTAGAGGATTCTGAAATAGCTCTCCAAGAAATGGCGAGAAATTATCGAAATGAACATAAGGCCATTTTTATCGGTATAACAGGGTCAAATGGAAAAACATCCTCAAAAGATATACTAGCAAGTGCATTGTCACCGTATTACAAAGTGCAAAAAACACTGGGTAATTTTAACAACCAATTAGGATTACCTATTACAATTCTCTCGCTTGAGGAAGATACAGAAATAGCTGTTCTAGAAATGGGTATGAGTGGCTTTGGAGAGATAGAGTTTCTATCAACTTTAGCTAGACCTCATTATGCGGTAATTACGAATATTGGTGAAGCTCATATGCAAGATCTTGGCTCACGAGAAGGAATTGCTAAGGCGAAGTTTGAAATTATAAAAGGTCTCGATGAACATGGGATACTATTCTATGATGGTGATGAGCCTTTATTACAAGATTTGGTAGGTAAAGAACCTAATCTTAATGTTGAATCTTTTGGATTCCAACAAGAGAATTCATTAATCGCTTTCAATATAGAGACAACTGAAAAGGGAAGCCGTTTTGATGTAAGAGGCGAATTGAATGGTGAATTTTTCATTCCAGTACTAGGTAAGCATCAGGTGAAAAATGCATTAAACGCAATGTTAATTTCTAAGTCACTTGGTCTAAGAGATGATCAAATTCATTTTGGATTAGAACAAGCGAAGCTTACTGATATGCGTATGCAATTAACCCCTGTGAATAATGGTGTTTTATTTATAAATGACGCCTATAACGCAGCACCTACATCAATGGTTGCAGCTATACAATTTATGCAAACTACCACAATGCGCTCAGAAAAATGGCTAGTTCTAGGTGATATGCTTGAGTTAGGTGAAAACGAAAAGTATTTCCATGAAGAAATTGCAAAGGAAATTGACGAATCTAAAGTCGAAAGAGTATGTCTATTTGGTCATCGAATGGAATGGCTTTATGAAAAGTTGAAAAACAAATTTCCTAACGATAAGATAATTCATACTAATGAAAATTATGAGCAAATTGTTAATTATATTAAACAATATGCTAATGAGAAGTCTCTCATATTGTTAAAGGGATCTCGTGGTATGAAATTAGAGACGATTATAGAGTCGTTTAAATAAATCACTTAATGGATCCAAAGGTTATGTAAAAAACTTTTGGATCCTTTCTTACTGTTGGAGGATATTTATGACAAAAGGGATATTATTATTACACGGGTTTACAGGTGGACCATATGAAATTATTCCGTTGGCAAATTATATCAGGGAGCATACAGAATGGGTTGTTGAAACACCAACTTTTTGTGGACATGGAGAAACGCTTTCCTTAAAGGGATTTAAAGGTGAACACTGGCTTTTGGATGCTGAAATAGCGTATCGAAGGTTAGCAAAAAAGGTTGACGAAATTACAGTTATTGGTTTTTCTATGGGTGGCGTGATTGCTATGTATTTAGCGAAACGATATAAAGTAGAAAAACTTGTACTATTGAGCGCGGCAGTTAAATATATCGCACCTGTACAACTAATAAAGGATTTGAGAGTGATTGCAAAAGATGCAATTAATGGTCATTTAAAAGATAATGAATTATTTAAACGTTACGAGAGCAAAATAAATAATGTACCTGTTAGTAGCGCTGTTCAATTCATGAAAATTGTAAAAATGGTAACACCGTATATCAGTACTATTGATATACCAACCTATATCGTTCAAGGTAAAGCAGACGGTCTTGTTCCTTATGCAACTGCGAACTACCTTTTCGAGCAAATACCATCTAGTGAAAAGTGCATATTCTTTTCACCGTTTGGTAAACACCATATTTGTTATAGTGAAGACTATGAAGATTGGTTTCCAAAGGTTTTAAATTTTTTACAAAAGAATAATTAAATAATTAATTCTAAGAGTAAAAGCTTATCGGTTGCATATCAGTACAAACGCATGATAAACTATTTAGAGCAATGGATACATTTTGCGAAGGCTCTTCAAAAGTGAAGAGTGCTTTTTTTTGAATTTACGGTTTTATTCTATTTTAACCACATTTAATTTGTAACTCGTAGAATGAACCGCTCGGCAATGACCGGGCTTTCCTTTTCATATAAAACTGCTCTTGTAGAAAGAGATTTAACTTCATTCATCAAAATTACCCACCTTTATGGTGAGGATATAGTATATATAAATAATTCTAAGAGGGTAAACCTCTAATGAATGAAGTTAAAGCCTTCGACGGATACCACAGAATTTTTAATCTGGCTGCACTTGTTTTGACTGTAGTGAAAACAGCAACAGTGCAAATACGCGAAGGCGCATTTGATTTTAACGGAAACGTTCCACTAAACAGGCTCGTGATTGCCGAATACACTTCATCTGAATGTAACCATTTGTCAACTTAAAAGGAAAAAAGGAGATTGAAGAGTTTGACAAATTTTTCAGAATTAAACATTAGTGAATCAACACTTCGTTCATTAAAACGAATGGGGTTCGAAGAAGCAACACCAATCCAAGAAGGAACTATTAAGTTCGGCTTAGAAGGTAAAGATATTATCGGTCAAGCCCAAACGGGTACTGGTAAGACTGCTGCTTTTGGTATTCCACTAATTGAAAAGATTGACACACATAACCCCAACATACAAGGGTTAATTATTGCTCCGACACGTGAATTAGCCATTCAAGTTTCAGAAGAACTTTATAAAATTGGATACGACAAGCGCGTTAAGATCCTATCTGTTTATGGAGGACAAGATATTAGTCGTCAAATTCGTGCATTAAAGAATAGACCACAAATTATCGTTGGTACTCCAGGTCGAATTATTGACCATATTAACCGTCATACATTAAAGCTTGAAAATGTTGAAACGCTTATTTTGGATGAAGCGGACGAAATGTTAAACATGGGCTTTATCGATGATATTAATGCAATTTTAGAAAAGGTACCTGCAGAAAGACAAACATTGTTATTCTCAGCTACTATGCCACCTGCAATTCGTAAAATTGCAACAACATTTATGAAAAACCCTGAAGAAGTTAAAATTAAATCAAAAGAAATGACTGTTGAAAATATTGAACAGTTTTTCGTAAAAGCGCAAGAGCGTGAAAAGTTTGATGTTTTAGCTCGATTATTAAATGTACATCAACCAGAACTAGCGATTATTTTCGGCCGAACAAAACGCCGTGTAGATGAATTAGCGCAAGCTTTAACGCTTCGTGGTTATTTAGCTGAAGGTATTCATGGTGATTTAAGTCAAGCTAAACGTATGTCTGTATTAAGACAATTTAAAGAAAACAAAATCGATATTCTTGTTGCGACTGATGTAGCAGCTCGTGGTCTTGATATTTCTGGTGTAACACATGTTTATAACTTTGATATTCCTCAAGATCCAGAAAGTTATGTTCACCGAATTGGACGTACTGGACGTGCAGGAAAATCAGGTCTTGCAATAACATTTGTAACACCAAGAGAAATGGGTTACTTACGGATTGTGGAAGAAACGACGAAAAAACGTATGACGCCACTTCGTCCTCCTACTGAATCAGAAGCATTAGTGGGTCAACAACAACAAGCAATGGAAACATTAATTGAAATTGTTCAAGCAAATGATTTAGGGGATTACCGTATTCTTGCAAATCAACTTTTAGATGATCATGATGCGGTTGATATTGTAGCTGCGGCTATTAAATCTCTAACAAAAGAACCAGATGATACTCCGGTTACAATTTCTGAAGAACGTCCTTTACCAGCGAGAAGAGAACGTTCAGGTGGAAGTCGCCCAGGTCGTGATCGTGGACCTCGCCGTGATGGTGGAGGCCGTGGAGGTAGTCGTGGTGGAAGCCGCGGTAGTAGTAGTGATCGTGGAGGTCGTCGTGAAGGCGGTCGCCGTGAGAGCGGTAGTGGTAGTGGTAGCGGTAGCAGTGAACGCCGTCGCCCACGTCGTCGCGATAGCTAATTTTAAAAAAAGTCGACTCAAAATGAGTCGGCTTTTTTATTATTTAAAAGATGTAAAATTTTGAAACACATTTATATGCTAAATCGTATCTAGTAGGTGAGAGAGGTGATTGATCTGAGAAATGTACCGATTTACCAAATTCCAAGAAAAGGTCTTACGGTTTGGCGGCTATACGGTGTAATTGGATCTGTAATTACACTTTTTGTTGCGACTGGTGTTTTTTTATCAACACAATGGCAAAACTGGCCAAATTATATTTACTACATAGTGTTCGGAGTTGTGTTTCTTGAAGCTATCGCAACGATTTGGTTAATACCGAATATTAGATGGAATCATTGGAGATATGAAGTTAGGGAACATGAAATTGAAATTCAAAGTGGGTTATTTGTTGTAAAAAGGACTCTAATACCGATGATTCGCGTCCAACATGTAGATACTGCACAAGGTCCTCTTTTGAAAAAATATAACTTATCCAATATTTCAATTTCAACAGCAGCGACAACGCATACAATACCGATGTTAATATCAGAAGATGCAGATCTTTTGCGTGCACGTATCTCCGAGTTAGCAAGGGTGGCAGAAGATGATGTCTAGAAAAATATATAAATTACATCCTATTTCTGCAATCATTAACTTCCTAAAAGGGTTGAAAGAACTAATCATACCTATAGGGATAATTTTAATGTCAAGATTCTTTAATCAATCAGAAGGAATGGACTTCTGGACTGATTTACTACCTCTCATAATAATTGGGGTACCTGTATTATTCTATTTAATCTCTGGAATTATGAAATGGCTTACTTTTATATATTGGTTTGAAGATGGTGAACTTCGTGTAGAATACGGCTTATTTATAAAGAAAAAGAGATATATTCCTTTTGATCGAATCCAAGCCCTTAATTACAAAGAAGGTATTTTTCATCAGCTGCTTGGATTAGTTCTAGTAACTGTGGAAACAGCAGGTAATACAGATGGGAAACCGGAAGTGGAGCTAACTGCAGTTACTAAAGAAGCTGCAATGCAAGTAGACGAAGAGATGGGTATATCGAAAAGAAAAGCGCGTTTGATTGAGGAAGATGTTGGATTAGAAGCAAAGAATAAAATAAATGTTGAGGAAACTGGTAAACTGATTCATAAAATGTCAAACAAAGATTTATTAATTTTAGCATCTACTTCGAATAGTATTGGGGTAGTTATTGCAGGGATAGCGGCAATCTTGGCTCAGTTTTCAGAATATATTCCATATGATTGGATTTACGAGGAAATTCGAATGTTTGTTCAATTTGGGATAATAATTGTACTATTTACCATTATTATTTGTTTCTTAGTTGCATGGCTGTTATCAATTGCCATTACATTTTTAAGTTATTACGGGTTCTCTGTTACGGAAGAGTCAGGGAGGATTATAGTTACAAGAGGTCTACTAGAGAAGAAAAAGCTAACAATTCCATTAAACCGAGTCCAAGCGATAAAAATTGTCGAAAATCCATTGAGGCAACTACTTGGTTTAGCGTCCGTTACGGTTGAAAGTGCAGGTGGTGGTGCAATAGGGGAGAAGGAAAAAAAGATGATTCTATTTCCTCTTATTAAGAAACAACAATTATTTCCTGTACTAAACGAATTATTACCACAATTTGAATTAGATGTAACATTAACTACACCTCCAAAAAGAGCAAGAAGCTTCTTCTTCAGAATGAAACTTTTATGGTTAATTCCTGTTGTTGGTCTATGTTCTTATTTTTATTATCCTTATGGGTTTTTATCGATTTTATTAATTATTCCATTGATTTTATTGGGGGTTTGGCAGTTCCATACGACAGGTTGTGCAATTAAACATAACCAATTGACGATTGTATATCGGATAATAAGTAAGGTTACCTTCTTAGTAGAAAAGAAACGATTACAAGTGGTTGTTAGAAAACAAAGCTATTTCCAAAATAGAAGAAAACTTATATCCATACAAGGGACGGTTATGTCTGGCATAACTGGGGCAACGGCAAAAGTATCTCATCTAAACGAAGATGATGCTGATCTTGTACTGAACTGGTTTGAGCATGAAAAAAAGGCAAAACCTATTGAATAGGTTTTGCCTTTTATCTTCTAGTATTTCGCCAACGTATAATATTTTTAGGTGTAAAATAGACCAGACCTAGTATAAAACCAGTAGCCAACCCGCCAAGATGACTCATAATGTTAATACCTGGTTGCAAGAAAGTGAAAATGACACCAATAATAATGATTGGCATGATTATCTGCTTTAATTGTGGCATTGTATGTCGTGTATAGTAAACTAATGCTGCAAATGCCCCGAAAATCCCATAAATTGAGCCGCTAGCACCTACACTAGCGTAGATTGGATCTTCAACAGCGAATGTAAGCACGTTTCCGAATATGCCTGCTAATAAATAAATTGTGAAAAATCTTGCCTTTCCGGCAATTTTTTCCAGTTCTGGACCAAATAAAAAAAGTGAAAACATATTAAACAGTACATGTACGAAACCGGCGTGTAGAAATATAGAAGTTACCACACGGTACCATTCACCATTTGCGATGAGAAGATTTTGACTAGCGCCATAGCTAAATAGCGTAAACTTCATCTCTTCAGGTATGGTAAGAATATAAATAATAAAATTAATCGCTATGATAAAAGAAACGACAGGGTATAGCTTAATAAATTGCTTAAAATTTTCCCTTCTAATAAACATATATCCACCTCAACTTAATCTCATTATACATTGTATTGAAAAAAGAATAAAAGGAGAACATCTATGATAAAAGGAATAGGCTTAGATATTATAGAAATGGCACGAATAAAAAAAGCAGACGAGCAGGAGAAATTTAGAAACCGTATCTTAAGTGATCGAGAATTAGAAGTATACAATAATTTGTCCAATATAAGAAAAATTGAATTCTTAGCAGGAAGATTTGCAGCAAAAGAAGCATATGCTAAAGCGAATGGTACTGGAATTCGGGAGGGGTGTGAATTTCATCAAATAGAGATATTAAACGATGATCTAGGGAAACCGAACTTATATTTCAATCGTCTTATTGTTAATGGATTTGTTAGTATCACACATTCGAAGGATTATGCAGCAGCACAAGTTATATTAATGGATGAAATTGGTTGAACAATAAATGATTTATTGTCCAATATTGATAGCATAAAGTTATTCTTACACTCATATATTTGTCCTATCGAGAAGTAGAAAGGATGGATTTATGCGACAACGAGTAATTGCTTTTATCGTATTGTTGTTAAGTGTCCTAGTTATAGCGGCATGCGGTAGTCAATCGAAGGAAGATGTTTTAAAGGATTTAAGTAACAAATGGGGTAATGGAAATGGCTATGAGCTTGACGCAACTATGGAAATCAAAACTGGTAGTGAACCACGAATTTACGATGTGAATGTATGGCACACAAAACCTGATTTCTACCGTGTTAAAGTTTCTCAACAAGGTGAAGATGTAACACAAATGATTATTCGCAACAAAGAAGGCGTCTTCGTTGTAACACCATCACTTAGAAAAACGTACAAGTTCCAAAGTGAATGGCCGAAACAAAATAGCCAAGCTTACCTAATTGGGGCGTTAGCTGAGGACCTATTAGCAGATGCAAATGTAACAATGGAAGAAGATGAGAATAACTACATTTTCCAAGCGGCAACAAGAAATAACCATAAGAGTGTAATGCCTTCTCAAAAAATTACTGTTGATAAGAAAACAAAACTTCCAAAAACTGTTTCAGTATTAGATGAAGCAGGGGAAGAACAATTACTGATTACATTTAGTAAGATTGATCTAGGTGTTCAACACCAAGAAGAAGAATATGCAGTAGAGAAGTTTACTGAAGAAAACGGTGAAACTACAGGTAATGTAGCGAGCCAAGAATTCCAAGTGCATTACCCGATGCTTCAATGGGAAGGGACAACTTTAGTAGATGAACAAGCTGTTGTTGAAGATGGAACAGAACGTGTAATTTTAACGTTCGAAGGTGAAAAATCATTCACATTAATGGAACAACCAATTGTATTTAATGAGGAGTCTACAGTTCCTGTATTTGCACCTGGTGATCCAGCTGATTTAGGATTTACAATTGGAGCTATTACGGACAACTCAATTAGTTGGGAGCAAAATGGGGTATCATTCTTCCTTGCTTCAAATAATCTAACAAGAGAAGAAATGATTGAAGTTGCATCTTCTGTAGTGCCTGGTGGCTTAAAATAATAATTTAAAATAGAGTTGGACGGTAATCATAATTTACAATTGTTACAAATTCACTGTATCTATACACAAAATACCATATTTTATCTATTATTAGTTTAGAAAGAAATAAATGAGGGAAAAAACCAAATGACTACACATTTCTATCGTCCAACACGTGCACTAATAAATCTAGAAGCAATAAAAGAGAACGTTCGTCAGTTAAAAGAATATTTACAACCAAATGTTCAAATAATGGCGGTCGTTAAAGCGAATGCATACGGTCATGGAGATGTCGAAGTCGCCGAGGCAGCAATAGAAGCAGGAGCTACTATACTTGCTGTTGCTACCCCCGACGAGGCACTCCATCTCCGTAATTTTTTCCCTAATATTGAAATATTGATATTAGGCTATTCGCCGGGTTCGTTTGCTCAAGTTGCTGCTAACAAGAATATTACTCTAACTGCTTTTTCAACTGAATGGATTAGTAATCTGAACTTGGATTATAATAATGCACCTTTAAAAGTACATATTAAAATTGATACTGGTATGGGAAGAATCGGTGTCACAACCATTAGCGAATTTCTCAGTCTATATGAATTGATTGGTTCAACGGATGGTTTAATGTTAGATGGGGTGTTTACTCATTTTGCTACTGCAGATGAAGAAGATGACTCTTACTTTGTTAAACAAGAGACAAAGTTTAAAGAGTTCATCCAAATGTTACCGAAAAAGCCACGTTTGGTGCATGCTGCAAATACTGCAACGATGTTGACAAAGGAAACGTCACTTCATTATGATGCGGTACGTTTTGGTATTTCGATGTATGGATTAGCTCCTTCACCATACATTAAAACGAAATTACCATTTCCAATACAACAAGCTTTTTCGCTAGAATCAGAATTAGTAGCAGTAAAACTACTTCAAAAAGGTGAATCTGTTGGATATGGAGCTACCTTTACAGCTAATGAACCTACATATGTTGGTACTATACCAATTGGCTATGCCGATGGGTTAATCCGAAAATTAGCTGGGCAAGAAGTACTAGTAGATGGGAAACGTGTTCCTATTATCGGTAGAATTTGTATGGATCAATGTATGATTGCACTGCCTACTGCATATAATATAGGTGAGAAAGTAACTTTGATTGGCAAACAAAAAGATGAAGAAATAACAATCGATGAATGGGCAACAAAAGTAGAAACGATAAACTATGAGATTCCATGTATCATAACTGCTAGAGTGCCTAGAGTACATTTCGCTAACAATAAATTCTGACAAAAATCTCAACAAAAACCACTATAATTACAAGTATTGTCGTATTTTAAAATATCTTGTCTTTTCAACTACCATTTCAGGTGATAGAATAAGTAGAAGAATTGGTACGGTTTTTGTGGAGGTGCTTGTTTTGTACGCGAAAAAAGTTGATGAGGTGACAAAGGAAGTAAAACTTTCTTTTCCTCAAGAAATGTTTATGGATTTAAATACACTTGAGCAAAAGTCTACGCGCAAAGATGAATATATCGTCATTGCTACTCGTAGACTATCAACGCACAAGCAACCAAATCAAATACGGGAAGCTTTAATGAAAGGCTATGTAGAAATGTCACAAATCAATTTATCAATTAGTAGTGAATGTCTGCATGCTGAATATGAAGCAGAGCATACGGTGGAGCGTCTCGTAAGCGGGGGATGATAGTTTGATTGTAAAACGAGGGGACGTTTTTTTTGCTGATCTATCCCCGGTGGTAGGATCAGAACAGGGTGGAACCAGACCTGTTCTAATTATTCAAAACGATATTGGGAATCGATTTAGTCCTACAGTAATCATCGCTGCGATTACTGCGCAAATACAAAAAGCAAAATTACCAACCCATGTTGAAATTGATGCTAAAAAGTATGGGTTTGAAAGAAATTCGGTAATTTTGCTTGAACAGTTGCGCACTATAGATAAATCTAGATTAACCGATCGTATAACTCAATTAGATGACGAACTAATGGATAAAGTGGATGAAGCACTTGAAATTAGTCTTGGGTTAATGAAATTTTGAATACATAATAATAAAAGCATTGAAAACTATATTGTTTTCAATGCTTTTTTAATTTATTGCGACTGAGATAGGAAAATATCACCAGTATAAAATATCTATTTACAAATTTTAAGAAAATCCGATAACATATATTGGGATAGATTATCAAATTTGTAGAATGATAGATTTACATATTTGGAGGTGCAGTCGTGAACGATAAGCTCGAAGTTACTATAAATACAGAATGGGATATTATAACTGCACGTCAAATTGTCCGTGAGACAGCGAAATCCATTGGTTTTGATACAGTTGACCAAGCAAGAATTGTAACGGCATTTAGTGAAATTGCAAAAAATATTATTATGTATGCACACGTTGGGTTTATCAAAATAGACATTATAAAAAGTGAGGTCAATAAAGGTATTTCTATCACAGCAATTGATAATGGACCAGGTATTGTAGATATAAAAAGTGTATTAGATGAAAGTAACCCAAAAGGGTTAGGTGCAGGAATACCTGGAGTAAGGAGACTAATGGATACATTAGAGATAGAATCGAATATAGGCAAAGGTACAAAAGTACATATGGAGAAATGGCTGAGATAAGGTGGTTCTATGAAACAATTATTAATCGACTATAAACAAATTTTGTCTGAATATATAACAAATCGAGAAGAACAAACTTTATATAACGGTCAAAACTATGTTCGACAATTAATACAAAAAAATGTAGCGCCTGAGGATTTAGTTAATATCCATCGGAAAGCTGTTGCAGATATTTACTCAGATCTTCCGGAAACGTTATCGCATGCATATGACTTCTTAATTGAGGTCATGGTTCAATTTGGTTTGAAAACTAGAGAACATCAAAGCTTACTTATACAGAAAGAAGAGTTAAGAATTGAGATGGAGATTGCAGCTAGGATTCAGAATATTCTGTTGAAAACAGCAATCCCAGAATTTAATAAATTAGATATTGGTATGATTTCAAAACCAATCCGGAAAATGAATGGAGACTATGTTCAATTTATACATCACGAGCAAAATTACTTGAGTGTAGCAGTTGCTGACGTAGTAGGAAAAGGTGTACCTGCAGCATTATGTATGTCAATGTTGAAAAATGGACTCGAGACTTTGGAATATGGCAATTATGACCCATCTTATATATTGCATGTATTAAATAGAATTATAGAAAAAAGTGTTGATGATGGGATGTTTGTGTCAGCCTTTTATGGTAGATATGATATTGAAAAAGGTGTCCTTACATATAGTTCTGCTGGACATGAACCTGCATTATACTTTAGTTCAAAATTTGGTTCATATGTTGATCTTGAGAGCAAGGGCTTATTGCTAGGGGTTATGCCTGAAGTAAAATATCCTCAGTTTAATATAAAACTAGAAGAGAATGACTTTATTATGATAGTTACTGATGGTGTAACAGAGATAAGGGATTGTGATGTAATAGAAGCGCGTAGTTTGCTAAAAGAAATTGCATTTTCTCTTCGACACCTTTCAGCTCAAGAAATGTGTGAAAAAATTTATGCAGAACTGCAAAGAATACAAGATTACAACTTAAATGATGATTTTACGATTGTCATTCTTAAAAAGTAATTAATAGTTTTAAAGATAAAAAAATCGGGAACTGCATTATAGTCTAGTGGAGGTGCTTAAATATGGAATTAAATGTATTATTTCACAAAGAGAAAAACAAATTAAAGGTAATTATTGAAGGAGAGGTTGATACATTTACTGCACCAAAATTGCGCGATCAGTTGGATACTATTGAAATTAACCCTCATGTATTTATAGAATTAGAATTATCTCAAGTAGTTTATATGGATAGTACAGGCCTAGGGGTAATTGTTGCTATTTATAAAAAGGTAACTCGTCAAAATGGTAACTTGAAGTTAGTCGGTTTATCTAATAGGTTGAAGAGATTATTTGCTATTACTGGTTTAAGTGAATTGATGAATATAGAAGCTGATGTAAAGGTGGTATAAGGCTATGAAGGCATTTGATTATGTGGAACTTAGAGTTCCTGCTAAACCACAATATGTAAGTGTTATCCGATTAGCGATATCGGGATTAGCTACCCGTGTTGGCTTTTTATATGACGAAATCGAAGATATTAAAATTGCAGTAAGTGAGTCGGTAACAAACATAGTTCATCATGCATATGAAGGTGATGATGGGGATATTGTCATTGGCTGTGCTCTTTATATCGACAAAATTGAAATAATGGTTTCTGACTACGGGAATAGTAGTTTTAACATTGAAGAAACTAAAATGAATATAGGCCCATATAAGCAGAGTGATAGTATTACGCAATTAAGAGAAGGTGGACTTGGCTTATTTCTAATGGAGACATTAATGGATGAGGTTAAGGTTAATAACGAGGGTGGAGTAACTGTTTTCATGACAAAGTTTGTCAAGAGAGAGCAGGTGAAAGATCATGTCCAAACGTTCTCGACGTAATCTCTCAGAAGATGAACTCTTATCATTATTTGCAAAATCACAACAATTGAATTGTGAAGAAGCTCAAACACAATTGGTATTGCAATATGAATACCTTGTCGAATCAATAGCCAAAAAATATTCACATACAAAGTCTAGTTTTGATGATATATATCAAGTTGGAATGATTGGGTTACTAGGGGCGATTCGAAGGTACGATCCTTTGCTAGGTAGAAACTTTGAAGTGTTTGCAATACCAACCATCATAGGTGAAATTAAACGCTTCTTAAGAGATAAAACATGGGATGTCCACGTACCGAGAAGAATTAAAGAGCTTTCCCCTAAAATAAAATCTGCAGTTGATTACTTAACTTATGAACTACAGCATTCCCCTTCAATACCTGAAATCGCTACTTACTTAGAAGTAGATGAGGAAGATGTTTTGGAAGCGATGGAAATGAGTAAAAGTTATCAAGCTTTGTCTATGGATAAATCCATAGAATCTGATTTTGATGGAAGCTCAGTTACGTTATTAGATTTAGTTGGGGAAGAAGAAGTAGGCTATGAACTAATAAATTCCAGGATGGCACTATCAGATGTGCTAACCATGTTATCACCGCGTGAGCAAGAAATTATTAAGCTTACGTTTTTTAAACAATTGAGTCAAAAACAAGTTGGCGAAATGTTAGGTATCTCGCAAATGCATGTATCTAGAATTCAAAGACAAGCGTTAAAAAAGCTGCAAGAGGCGGCTTTTGCTGGTGGCAGAGTATAATAATGAAAAACAATGAGGCTGAATTGAAAGGTATTGTTCTTTCAATACAGCCTTTTCTTACTAATATACAAGTAATTTCCTTTATTAATATGGATGATATTAGAAGTAAGAGGATAGTTAATGTTAAAATTAATCGATATACTTTGAAAGGCAGTGGGATAATGAATGATACAAAAATGTTACAAATGATAGCTTCAGACGCAAAAGTTAAACCACATCAAGTTGAATCGGTTATCAAGCTTTTGGAAGATGGTAATACGGTACCATTTATTGCACGCTATAGAAAAGAAGCAACAGGTTCATTAGACGAAGTACAGATTAAATCTATTGAAGACCGTTATCATTACATTCAACAACTTGAACAAAGAAAAGAAGAGGTAATTCGATTAATAGATGAACAAGGCAAATTAACAGAAGAGCTAGCCGCAGATATTCGAAAAGCTACTATACTTCAACGAGTTGAAGATTTATATCGTCCATATAAACAAAAAAGAAGAACAAAGGCAACAATTGCTAAAGAAAAAGGGTTAGAGCCTTTAGCGAATAAACTTCTCGAATTTAGTCTTGAAGATATTGATATATTAGCCTCTCCGTTTCTTGATGAAAATAAAGGTGTATCAAGTATAGAAGAAGCGATGGCAGGTGCAAAAGATATTTTAGCTGAAACGTTTGCCGACGATGCAACTGTTCGCGATAAAATTCGACAACTTTCTTGGAGGGAAGGTCGTATAACAACTTCCTTAAAAGATGCAGAAAAAGATGAGAAACAAGTGTTTGAAATGTATTACGAATACGAGGAGCCTATTAAACACATTGTTCCGCATCGAACATTAGCTATTAATCGAGGAGAAAAGGAAGAGATTCTAAAGGTTGCAATCCAAGTACCAACTGACCGTGTTCTTCAAATTATGGTTAAAGAATGGATTCCGGTTAAAACAAATTCTCCAGCAATCAGCTATGTTCAGGAAGCAATCGAAGACGGATATAAGCGATTAATTCAACCTTCTATTGAGCGAGAGCTAAGAAATGAATTAACTGAAAAAGCAGAAGCTCAAGCTATTCATATTTTTTCCGAAAACTTACGTAGTTTATTACTTCAACCACCTATTCGAGGAAGAATGGTGCTAGGTGTTGATCCTGCTTTTCGAACGGGTTGTAAATTAGCTGTAGTAGATGAGACCGGAAAAATGCTAGAGGTTACTGCAATTTATCCTCATCCCCCAAAACCAGATATAGAAAAATCTAAATCTGTTGTTAAATCGATACTTAAAAAGTACCCTATTAGCATTATTGCTATTGGGAATGGGACAGCCTCTCGTGAAACAGAACAATTTATTGCAGATGTTTTAAAAGAAGTACCAGACAAAGAAGCTTCGTATGTGATTGTCAACGAAGCGGGGGCATCGGTATATTCTGCATCTGAAGTTGCTCGTGCGGAGTTCCCGGATTTACAAGTAGAGCAAAGAAGTGCTGTTTCTATTGCTCGTAGATTGCAAGATCCATTATCTGAACTAGTTAAGATTGAACCAAAAGCAGTAGGTGTTGGACAATATCAACACGATGTATCACAAAAGAAATTAGCTGAATCATTAACATTTATCGTTGAAACAGCAGTTAACCAAGTTGGGGTAGATGTGAATACTGCGTCTGTTTCATTATTACAATATGTATCAGGGTTATCCAAAACAGTTGCTGAAAATATCGTGGCGGCACGAGGGGAAATAGGTAAATTTACTTCTCGTACACAACTCAAAAAAGTACCTCGTCTAGGAGCGAAAACGTATGAACAAGCAATCGGATTTTTAAGAATTCCAGATGCAAAAAACCCGCTAGATGGAACAGGAATCCATCCTGAAAGCTATGAACTAGCTGAGGGAATATTGAAAGCAGTTGGACTAACAAAGAAAGATGTTGGTACAAGCTCTTGTGAAGCGGTATTAGAAAATGTAAAGATAGAACAATTAAGTACACAACTTGGTGTAGGCGAGATTACAGTAAAAGATATCGTGGATACATTAATGAAGCCAACGCGTGATCCTAGAGACGCATTTCCACAACCATTGTTAAAAACAGATGTACTAAAGATGGAGGATTTGCAAGTTGGAATGGAAATGCAAGGGACTGTACGAAATGTAGTAGACTTCGGAGCATTTGTTGATATCGGAGTTAAACAAGACGGTTTAGTTCATATTTCTAAACTACAAAAACGTCGAATAAAACATCCACTTGAAGTAGTGTCTTTAGGAGACATTGTAACGGTATGGGTAGATAAAGTAGAAATAGAAAAAGGTAGAATCGCCTTAACAATGATACCACCTGAAAAAGCGGTTACTACAGTTGAATAGAGACAATAGTAAAATGGTGCACAGTTTAAGCTGTGCACTACTTTATGTTTTAAATACTTAACTGGGGGATTGGTAGAATGACAGATTTAGAACTTCAGCTATGTGTAGAAGAACTCTCATTAAAATACTTTGACCGGCCTTTTGTTCACAAGGCGTATTTTAATTCAAGATTACGTACAACTGGTGGGAGATATTTGCTTAGTAGCCACAATATTGAATTTAATAAAAAATCTTATGAAATATTTGGCCAAGAAGAATTACGAGGGATTATTCTACATGAACTTTGCCATTACCATCTACATCTTCAAGGTAAAGGTTATAAGCATAGAGATGCAGATTTTCGATCTTTACTTAAAAAAGTGGGTGCACCACGTTTTTGCTCATCAATTGAAGAGAATAATAAAAGAAAAAGTACTGTACTTTATATATATGAATGTGAGAAGTGTAAACAACTTTACAATAGGAAAAGAAGAATAGATATTGATAAATATAAATGTGGTAAATGTTATGGTAAT
This sequence comes from Ureibacillus sp., assembly GCA_031178355.1. Lineage (GTDB taxonomy): Bacteria > Bacillota > Bacilli > Bacillales_A > Planococcaceae > Ureibacillus. The sequence goes on along the minus strand of JAPSJC010000002.1, from coordinate 1,161 downwards.
CTTCTTCTGAAAGAAAAAGGTAGGAAAGTGTAGACAATTAGTATGAAGATATAGTATATTATTTTATGCTGTTTAGACAGCTTTAGAAGTTCTAAATAATTTGTATAAAAAAGAAAATAAAAACTATAATAAAAAGTGTTGACTTTAACATTAACACTCTTTATAATAGTAAAAGTCGACAAGTTAAGTCGAAGATTTTCCGAAGTAGCTCAGTGGTAGAGCAATCGGCTGTTAACCGATTGGTCGTAGGTTCGAGTCCTACCTTCGGAGCCATGGCCCGTTGGTCAAGTGGTTAAGACACCGCCCTTTCACGGCGGTAACACGGGTTCGAATCCCGTACGGGTCACCATTTGAATTTTAAATAATTATGTAAGGTCCCGTGGTGTAGCGGTTAACATGCCTGCCTGTCACGCAGGAGATCGCCGGTTCGATCCCGGTCGGGACCGCCATTGTTGGGGTATAGCCAAGCGGTAAGGCAACGGATTTTGATTCCGTCATGCCCTGGTTCGAATCCAGGTACCCCAGCCAATTGTTACGAGCCATTAGCTCAGTGGTAGAGCATCTGACTTTTAATCAGAGGGTCGAAGGTTCAAGTCCTTCATGGCTCATCATTTTCGCTTGACAAATGCGTTGAATGATGTATAATTAGAAAAGTCTCTAATAAATTCAACATGCGGTCGTGGCGGAATGGCAGACGCGCTAGGTTGAGGGCCTAGTGGGGGAAACCCTGTGGAGGTTCAAGTCCTCTCGGCCGCACCAAGAAGTACATCTAGATTAGCGCCTGTAGCTCAATTGGATAGAGCGTCTGACTACGGATCAGAAGGTTGTGGGTTCAACTCCTGCCAGGCGCGCCAATATAGAAATATAATAACCTTTTATGCGGGTGTAGTTTAATGGTAAAACCTCAGCCTTCCAAGCTGATGTCGTGAGTTCGATTCTCATCACCCGCTCCAAACCATGAACCTTGAAAACTGAACAACAAAACGTTAATGAATTAAACGTTTCTATTATAGAAACACAATTTTGGACATCAATTGATGCCAGCAAAAATTTGAGCTAAACTCAGATTCTACATTTTATGGAGAGTTTGATCCTGGCTCAGGACGAACGCTGGCGGCGTGCCTAATACATGCAAGTCGAGCGGACTGATGGGAGCTTGCT
>JAPSJC010000086.1 GCA_031178355.1 Ureibacillus sp. | reverse complement strand
CTGCTTTTGTTCGAGATCATCATCTTTGGATCAAAGAGGGTGATAGGGAAATACAAATTACCAAAGAGAAGTTTGCATATAATCCACAGTGGTCAATGGATGGTCGATTTCTTGGTTATTTGATAGGGGAGGAAGATGGATCAAACTCGTATTTGTTTATTTATGATACGACTGAAAAAGATACGTTCCAGCCATTTACAATGGAAACAACAAGTTTTAGTTGGTCTCCAAAATCAAACCAACTCGCATTTAATAATCAGGGACTCTTAAACGTCACAAAAATAAAAGATGGGCGTCCATATGGATTTGAGAATGTGGCACTAGGTGTTAGTTCTTATGAGTGGTATCCAGATGGAAAGGCATTTATTGTATCATCTCAATCAAACTTATTTCCAACAGGATGGGAACCGGTACGAATTTATAAAATTCCTGTGGATGCTAACCTTGATACAAATAAAATCGAGACACTCTATACTTTACCGAAGATGACAGAGGACTTTTTTGCAATTGATGCAGAGTATTTTAAATGGAGCGCGGATGGTAATTGGGTTAGTTTTTTAGCTACACCAACAGCCTCTTGGGCAATGGACAGCAACACACTCTGTGTACTATCGCTTGATGGCAAGCATTTTCAAATGGTTTCAAAGATGCTGGGGTTTAATGATTGGTTTAAATGGGCGCCAGCAAAAAATCAGCTAGCCTTTATATCTGGAGAAGGAAGGTTTCTAGTTGAAAATAAAAATGCTACAGTAAAAAACATACCTTCGACAAAACCTCCGATAAACTATACGCCAACAGGATTTGTTGACCTTGATATCGAGTGGCTTACTGAAAATGAAATCGTTGTTGCGCGGTCAAAGGAAAATAAAGAATGGAAAGAAGGACCAGTTCCCACGATGTATACAGCACTATACCTTATTAATATAAATACTGAGGAATCAAAACAACTTACATTTCCTATGGATAATGAAATGGATACGAATCCAATGGTAATAGGTTCTTCAATCGTATGGACGCGTAAATCAGAAAGTGGGAAAAAATTAGATTTATGGATGAAAACAAATTTAAATGACCAGGAACAATTGTGGCTACAAAACGTAGATTCAGCACCTGTTTTTTTCGAGAGTGAAAAATGAAAAAATGCAGATATCTTAAGATTAGCCACATGAATCCCGCGAATTTATTTCCCTATAAACTTACCAATTTATGTTAGTATATGGATAGGTTTGTAAATTTAAAAACCAAACTGATATGAAATTAAAATATAGGGGAAGTGTTCTGATGCAATCAACGATGTTTTTTGCGGGATTGCAGTGGTTATTTTTTATGTTTGCCAATACAGTTGTCATTCCAATAACGATTGGTGAGGCATTTGATTTGTCATCCATGGAAGTGGCAAGTGCTCTTCAGAGATCTTTTATTTATACTGGGATTGCATGTATCCTCCAAGCGTTCATTGGTCATAAATATCCTCTTATGGAAGGGCAATCAGGTTTATGGTGGGCAGCGCTGTTAAGTATTAGTGCTTCCGCATCTTCTGCTGGTATGACGATTAGTGAAGTTGGTGGTGGACTAGCCATTGGAATTATTATTTCAGGAGTTCTTGTTATGATTTTAGGAGCTCTTGGAATGGGCACCGTATTGAATCGACTGTTTACACCAGTTGTTATGAGCACTGTATTATTTTTGTTAGCAGCTCAATTAATCAGTATCTTTACTAAAGGAATGTTAGGTTTGTCTACTAGCAATCAAATTCATTTGCCTACAGCGGGATTATCCATATTTCTAATAGTACTAGTAGTGTTCATTAATGTGAAAGGACCAGTAGTAATTAGGAATTTTTCAATATTAATTGGAATTGTGACAGGTTGGCTTCTTTATGTCTTGATCTTACCAGTTGATACCACTGAAGAAATAACTCAAATACAACTATTTAATCTTTTCCCTTGGGGAGAACCAAATTTTAATATAAGTCTTATTTTGTTTACTGTTTTGTTAGGTTTAGTTAATACAACTAATACCATTGCATCGATTAAAGGGATAGAACCAATGATAAATAAAAAAACATCCGATAATCAGCTTAGAAGGTCATTCGTACTAACAGGAATTAACTCTGTTGTATCGGGTTCTTTTGGAATGGTTCCTTATGCTCCATACGTATCATCGTTAGGATTTTTACAATCTACCCGTATTTTCCAAACGTTGCCTATGATTATTGGTGCTGTTTTGTTTATGGTATTAGGATTCGTCCCTATACTAAGTCAATTATTTTCTACAATGCCTGTAAGTGTAGGAAATGCAGTGTTATTTGTTGCATATCTACAATTATTTAATGGTGCTCTTTCCAATTTAAAAGGTATTAATTTTACACCAAACACCATTTATAGGATTGCAGCACCTGTTTTATTGGGAATAGCAATTATGAATATTCCTACGGAAATGTACAATTCAATTCCAATGATCACTAGACCTTTGTTAAATAGTGGGTTGTTAGTTGGAATCATTTTAGCGATTGTTCTTGAGAATGTAATTAAGTGGGATTCATTAGAAAAATCGGATTCGTAACAAAAATGATATGCTATTTTTATTGATCAAAAAGAATTTATTACATTTATCTCCTCATACTATTATTGTTCAACATGATGAAAAGAGGGATGAAATGTATTTTTACAAAGAAGATTTAATAAATATAATTAAGCCTGACAAACCCGATCCACAAGCAGCAAAAGTATTACAAGAAACGCTTGGCGGTCGTTTTGGCGAAATGAGAACGATGATGCAATTTTTCTTCCAAAGTTCCAACTTCCGTGGAAATGCAACGCACTATCGTGATTTAATTCGCGGTATATTCTTAGAGGAAATCGCTCATGTGGAATTAGTACAAAATACAATTAACCAATTATTAAATGACTCTGGTGAATCGCCTATACCTGGTAATTCTGGGATTGACCAAGCCCCACTTGATGAAGCGATAAAACATGCAAATCCTCATCACTATATTATGGGTGCACAGTCATCGCTTCCTGTGGATGCATCAGGAAATCCATGGAATGGCTCTTGGGTCTATGCACATGGAAATTTAGTGGCTGATTTATTAGATAACTTAGTGCTCGAATCAACCGGGGTACTGCAAAAAACGCGTATTTATGAAATGAGTTCTAACCAAACTTTCCGCGAAACGTTGGCATTCCTTATTGTACGTGATAATGCCCACCAAAATGCTTTTGCCAAAGCATTAGAGACGTTAGGCGTTGATTGGGGGAAACTGTTCCCAGTTCCAAACTATGATATTAATAAATACCCAGAGTGTAGAAAATATGTGGACTTGGGATATCATAATGCGTTTTTCAACTTTAGATTGGATCCACACCGTGCAGGAGAAATCTTCCAAGGTGAAACACCAAGCCGTAATGGTGGTATGTTACAAGTCATGAATCCACCGGAAGGATTCCCTGTTCCAATGATGCCAGATATGCCAAATGAGCATGCACCAGGTCTTTCTGATTTAAATAATTAAAACGTCAAAGATCCCGTTTTATCGGGATCTTTTTTATGGCTATTTACCGCACAAGCTCTTATTTCTAGAGCTAGTTCTTGATTACCTGCATCATAATTTTTGTCACATAATGTTCTTTTTGACTTTTCACAAGCGTATCATATACATATTCTTCAAACACATAATCTCCTAAAGTTAAATTCAACCGTTCCAATTCTGAAAATAACTTTTCATATGTAGTGGTGAGTGTAGTATCTTCTCCGATATGATAACCTATGAGAAAATCACCTTTTACAGCTTTAAAATATGGATGGCCTTCCTTTGGGTGTGGTTGCTCGATATATAGATATGTATATTTTGAATAATCTCCATTTAACACGTGTTTTCTTTTCGTTATACCACCAATTGGATAGCCTGTATCAAGTTGTGCCTCGTTTAATTCTCCGATAAATTCAGTAATTACTTCCACAAACTCTTCATCAGTAGTATCTTCAATGTTTCTGCTCAAATATAATGTGGCTTCAGGTAAATGTTGTAGTGTAATTTCATCAAAAGTTACAGTGAGTGATTCCTCAATTAATGTTATTTTTGTCTCAATTAGTTTTTCTTTCATTTCAATTTCCTGACGTTTTTTTACAATCTCATCTTTTTGCTGATACATTAAGGCTAAGAAACTTTCTGGCGATTTATTTTGTGCGTACTGTTGAATATCTTTTAGCGACATCCCAAGATCTTTTAATAAATCAATCACATAGAATAACTCGATTTGGTTTAAAGAATAATAACGATATCCTTTATCGTTTTTATAAATCGGGGACAGTAGACCTATTTGATCGTAGTAAAATAAGGTTTGTTTATTTATTTTACAAAGTTTGGCGAATTCACCGGATGTTAGAAATTTTACATTTTTTTTATTCAATTTTTACATCAACACCTTGACTATATAGTTACTATATATACTAGGATAAATACTGTTGTAATTACAAATGAATACTATTGGTATTGAATCGTTAGTAAGGAGATTGTTAAATGAAGTCGTATAATATGACGTTAGGGCTATTATTATTTAATTTATTTATAGCCTTTTTAGGGATTGGTTTAATCATACCTGTCTTACCTACACTCATGAATGAATTGGGTCTCAATGGAAAGACAATTGGTTATTTAACAGCTGCCTTTGCAATAGCTCAGTTAATCGTTTCGCCATTGGCAGGAAAAGCAGTTGATAGATTCGGTAGAAAGATTATGTTAGTAATTGGTTTATTTATCTTCGGTATCTCTGAATTTTTATTTGGGATGGGGCAGGACTTATGGGTGTTATTTATTTCACGAATCTTAGGAGGAATAAGTGCTGCGTTTATTATGCCAGCAGTGACTGCTTATATTGCGGATATTACAACACCACAAACTCGACCAAAAGCGCTCGGGTATATGTCTGCAGCCATTAATACTGGATTTATCATTGGACCTGGGATCGGTGGATTTTTAGCGGAATTTGGAACCCGGATTCCCTTTTACTTTGCAGGTGTACTTGGAACGGTAGCTGCAATATTAACCATCATCTTTATAGCAGAACCAGAGCGTGTATCAGAAACAGAAACTAACGAACAAGCTTCGGAAAAACCAGTACAAGGGTTTAGAAAAGTTTTTGAACCAAAATATTTTATTGCATTTATTTTAATTTTCATTGCGTCGTTTGGTTTGGCTGCTTTTGAGTCATTCTTTAGCTTATTCGTAGACCATAAATTCAAATTTACACCAACCGATATCGCCATTGTTATTACAGGTGGAGCGGTATTCGGTGCAATTGCACAAGTATTATTATTTGATCGACTAACAAGGAAATGGGGAGAGATTAAACTGATAAGATACAGCTTAGTCTTATCTGCCTTACTTGTATTTTTAATGACGGTTGTTCACTCGTATTTTGCAATACTACTGGTTACGTTTATTGTCTTTGTAGGATTTGATTTATTCCGACCGGCAGTTACGACTTACCTATCTAACCACGCAGGAAAAGAACAAGGTTTTGTTGGTGGTATGAACTCCATGTTTACAAGTTTAGCGAATATTAGTGGACCAATTTTAGGCGGTATCTTATTTGATATAGATGTTAACTATCCATATTATTTTGCAACAGTTGTACTCGTAATAGGGATTATATTAACTTTATTTTGGAAGAAACAAGTGAAGCCAATTAAATACGTAAAAGATACGGTGGCAAATTAAACAGCCTAGCAAATGCGTTGCTCTATAAATAGGAGTAGCGCATTTTTGTTGTCTGTCCCTACGTTCTTTATTTTTAAAGAGTTTGAACCTTTTGGAAATAATATGAAACTAAAACCGCTCAAATTCGTAAAATAATAAAACAGTTACATTCGAGTTCGAGTTAGTAGATTGCCATATAGAGGTCGATCGATACACTAGCCAACCACTATCCCAAGATATCTCTACCCGAACAACTCATTTCAAGGTGAGCTCTGAAGAACCAACTGTCAATAAATGGGTGGATATAAGGAAATCAACTTATAAGATGAAGAGTATTAATTGATAAGAATGAAAATGAAATATCCCAAAATGAGAAGGAGAACGGCCGATGAAAGCGATGGTATACGATCGATATGGTTCCGCAAATGTTCTTAAGCTGAAGGAAATTGAATTGCCAACTCTAAAAGAAAATGAAGTATTGGTGAAAATTCACGCCACTTCTGTGAACTCTTGGGATTGGGATTTATTAAGAGGTAAGCCATATGTGAATCGAATTGGTGGATTATTTAAACCAAAATACCCAATTCTCGGTGCAGATATAGCAGGCAGAATTGAGGCAATCGGAAGTAAAGTAAATCAGTTCTCTATAGGCGACGACGTATTTGGAGATATTTCTTGGTGTGGTTGGGGTGGTTTTGCAGAATATGTTAGTGTAAATGCAGAGGCTCTAACGTTGAAACCAGCTGGGATGACATTTGAAGAGGCTGCAGCAATCCCTCAAGCAGGTGTTTTAGCACTACAAGGTCTTCGAGATTTAGGTAATATGCATGAAGCAAAAACTATATTAATTAATGGTGCTGGTGGAGGTGTCGGTACCCTTGGATTGCAAATTGCTAAATCATATGGAGCGGAAGTAACTTGTGTAGACAGCAGGAAGAAATTAGATTTACTGCAATCTATGGGTGCGGATTATGTACTTGATTACACTGAAGAAGATATTACAAAAGATGGGAAAAGTTATGATTTAATTCTCGATGTTGTTGGTAATCGCTCAATCTTTGATTACAAGCCTATGTTAAATCCTAGAGGTAGGTATGTCATGATTGGAGGAACGATGTCTCGGATCTTGCAACTATTGCTATTTGGACATAGGATACATAAAACTGAAAATAAGAAGATGGCACTCTTGATTCATAAACCAAACAAACATGACCAAAATGTTTTAAAAGACTTATTCGTTGCAGGTAAACTTAGACCTATAATAGATAAACAGTTTTCGTTGAGTCAGGTAGAAGAAGCAATCCGATATCTCGGAGAAGGGCATGTTATGGGTAAGGTTGTTATAACCATACATCAAAGTTAATGCATTAGAAAGAGTTGGTTCTGGAAAGACAATTGAGAAACTTCGAAAAATTGTCATGAAAAAGCAGTTTACATGACAAGAAAATGTGAAACCGCGAAAAATTGTCAAGAAAGCACAGTTTACTCGCCAAGAGACTGCGGAACTCCAGAAAATTGTCGCGAAAGAGCGGTTTACTCGACAGAAAAATGTGGAAGTCCGAAAAATTGTCAAGAAAGCACAGTTTACTCGCCAAGAAACTGCGGAACTCCAGAAAATTGTCACGAAAAAGCGGTTTACTCGACAGAAAAATGTGGTAGTCCAAAAAAGTGTCACGAAACAAACCTAGGTAGGAAATTTAAAGAAGGAATGTGTCGTTACATATCGAAATAGTAATAGTATACTACCAAATTCAATTGTAGTTTGAAGTGAAATTGTAGATTGAAAGGAAACGAACATGTTTGAAAAACTTTTTGGTTATATGACTGAATTTACTACTCTCAGTGAAGAAGCGCAACGTACAATAGTTGATGCTTTACAAATTGAGGAATATAAAAAAGGAACTTTCCTTCTACAACAAGGTGATGTTCCGATGACTAAATGTTATTTTGTGATAAAAGGATGTATAAGGCAATTTTTTGTGGATGAATATGGTAAAGAAATCACATCGAATTTCTTTACCGAAGAACAAGCAATTCCGATTTTCAATGATCAAAGAAAAGGTGAGATGTCAAAATTTTCATATGCTTGTTTAGAAGATTCTATACTTGTCGTTGGCGATCTTGATTCTGAAAAGGTGCTGTATAATACCTTCTCGCAATTGGAATCCATGATTCGTAAAATGATGGAAATTAACATAAATAAAGTACATGAAGAACTCGCCGACTTTTTAAGGTCATCTCCTGAAGAACGTTACAAAACAGTACTAAAGAAACGACCTCAATTGATTCATCGTGTACCTCAACATCAATTAGCGAGTTTTCTTGGGATTACTCCTGAATCATTAAGTAGAATAAAAAAGCGAATTGAAAAAAACAATGTTTAAAGAA
>JAPSJC010000021.1 GCA_031178355.1 Ureibacillus sp. | reverse complement strand
TCCATAAAATGTAGAATTTGAGTTTAGCTCAAATTTTTGCTGGCATCAATTGATGTCCAAAATTTTGTTTCTATAATAGAAACGTTTAATTCATTAACGTTTTGTTGTTCAGTTTTCAAGGTTCATGTTATATTGCCATCTCTCAACAGCAACTTTTATAGTTTATCATAATCAATCTTACGAGTCAACTATTTTTTTATTTTTATTTTTTGTTGTTTCTTAGTCGTTTTAACGACGGATATAAATATAACATCTATATTTTTATAATGCAAGTATTTTATTGAAAAAGTTTTTATTTATACTAATCAATTTCAACTAACTCTCACAAACCCTTATATCTCAACTAAGGTTTTATCAGTTTATATTATTACTATTATAATTTCAACATTAAACATTATCTAAAAAATAATATTTTATTATTCAATAAATAAATATATAGCGCCAAACTTCATGTTATATGAAGATTATAAAATTATAATTCTCTATTGAGTGTCTCCATACCCTTCCTGAATTAATAAAAAAACCAGCCTCTTTAGGAGACTGCTCTTATTTAGTACCTATCTACTTTTGTAGATTCATAACTTTATATTTAAGAAAACAGGAGCCCTTACACACCTGTTCCGTGTGTCTGGCCCCTGTCTTATTCGCCCCTTAACTATTCGAGCGTAGCTTTATGGACTAGAATTATTAATCTTTATGACGCATCGTTGGGAATAATAACACATCGCGAATAGATTGAGCATTAGTTAGTAACATAATTAAGCGGTCAATACCGATACCTAGACCACCTGTTGGAGGCATACCGTATTCTAATGCTTCAATGAAATCATTGTCCATTTCGTGTGCTTCATCATTACCCGCTTCTTTTTCTGCTAATTGCGCTTCAAAACGCTCTCTTTGGTCGATTGGGTCATTCAATTCCGTAAATGCGTTTGCGTGTTCACGTCTTACGATAAATAACTCAAAGCGATCTGTAAAACGTGGATCCTCTGGATTTTTCTTTGCAAGAGGAGAAATTTCAACTGGGTGACCAAATACAAATGTTGGTTGAACTAATGATTCTTCTACCTTTTGTTCAAAGAATTCATTAATGATATGACCAACTTCATGCATTTCTTTAACATCAACACCATGTTCTTTCGCAAGAGCTTGTGCTTGTTCTTTTGTCATTGGTTGCCAGAAGTCAACACCTGTCGCCTCTTTAACCGCATCAACCATATGCACTCGTTTCCATCCAGTTGCAAGATTAATTTCATCTTCACCATATTTAACTGTTGTTGTGCCTAGTACTTCTTGTGCAACATGTGCAATTAAGTTTTCAGTTAATGCCATAATATCACGATAATCTGCATATGCTTCATATAGCTCAATCATTGTGAATTCCGGATTATGACGAGTTGAGATTCCTTCGTTACGGAATACTCGGCCAATTTCATATACTTTTTCAAGGCCACCTACAATTAAACGTTTTAAATGAAGCTCAATAGCAATACGCATATAAAGTTCCATGTCTAATGCATTATGATGTGTAATGAATGGGCGAGCAGAAGCACCACCAGCAATCGTGTGTAACATTGGTGTTTCTACTTCTAAGTAACCTTGACTGTCTAAGTAATTACGAATTGAACGAATAATTTTAGAGCGCGTGATGAAAGTTTGTTTACTTTCAGCATTCGTCATTAAGTCTAAGTAACGTTGACGGTATCTTTGTTCTATATCTTGTAGACCATGAAATTTCTCAGGCATTGGTCGAAGCGATTTAGTTAGGAATGTAAACTCTTCTGCTTTTACAGAAAGTTCCCCTACGTTTGTTTTAAAAACATTTCCACGAATACCTACGATATCCCCTAAATCAGCACTATTAAATAATTCATAGGCTTCATCTCCAACATGATCCTTACGAACGTAAATCTGCATTTGGCCACCTAAATCTTGAATATGGGCAAATCCTGCTTTTCCCTTACCGCGTTTTGTCATAATTCGTCCAGCAATTACAACTTCGTTTGCTTTTTCTTCTAGTTCCTCTTTAGAAAAACCATCATATTGTTCTCGAACTTCCGTAGTTAGATGTGTACGTTCAAAACGGCTTCCAAATGGATCTAAACCATTTTCACGAATATCTTTCATCTTTTGACGTCTCACCAATAGTTGGTCGTTTAATTCTTCGATGTTTGACATGTATAAATCACTCCTTCTTCTACTATTCCGCACTTATTTTACGTAAGTCCATAATGTACCTATTGTACACAATATTTGGATAGGATTCATCTGTTTCAGTCGATTTTACTATGAACATTAAAAAGTTTTATTTTTCTGAAATCTATCATTTAACATTATCACTATTATGTATTAATATTATGCTGTAATTCCCAAATTAAATTAAGGGGGAAGATTTATATGTACCGTATGATAAATGACTTCATTCATGATTGGCAAAAGAGCTATGATGGAACATTACTTGTATTTGAGTCAATTACTGAAGATAAAAAGGGCTTTGAAATTGTTGAGGGGCATAACTCTTTAGAATGGTTAAGTTGGCACTTAACTACAGCACCTGCATACTTTATGGGGCAAGTAGGTTTAACTTTAGATGTTGAACTAAATCCATCGGCGACTCCTACAACAATAGAAGAGATTATTAAAACTTATAAACTTGCGAGTGAACAAGTAATTACAGCTGTAAAAGAGACTTTTACAGATGAATCCTTATCGGAAAATGTTGTTAGCCATGGGAAAGCAACCCCTATTGGTGCCTTACTACGCTCTATGATCGATCATCAAAATCATCACCGCGCTCAAATGCAAGTACTACTTAGACAAGCTGGGTTGAACGTCCCTAGCGTAATGGGGCCTACTAAAGAAGTAGGTTTTTAACTTCAAAGAATATGAGACTCAGGCAAAAAAGCACATTCCAATAAAAATGGAGTGTGCTTTTTGAAATGTATTGTTCGTTTCCGATGCAAGCTTCTGCTTTCCTTAGGTGACCCCCGAGCCCACACTTGTAAACTATGCGTGGGTTAGGAGAACAAAAATTCTTTTTTGTAACGAAAGAGAAGTGACAGGAGCAGGACGTGGCAATGCCTTTGCACCTTGAAGCTCGTTTTTTCCTGTATGAGTCCTAGCCTGCATCTCCACTACATGCTAATATTGTAATTATGAAGATTGTTACTAATTGTAATTTCCCCAAACAATTCAACAACTAACTTTTGTTCCAACCTCTTATTTTTATTCTAAATTGCTTCTGCTTGTTGAATATCACCTAACTGCTCGACAACGTCATTTAACAAAGTACGTAATTCAAGGGCTGTTTCGACTTGATTAATGGCGTTACGAACTTTACCATTCCCTCGAATACCTTTTAAATACCATGAAACATGTTTGCGCATTTCACGAACAGCTATTGATTCTCCTTTTAATTGCATTAATCGTTCAAAGTGTAATAAACATACATCCATTTTCTCACGTACAGTTGGTTCTGGTTTTAATTCACCCGTTTCTAAATAATGTACTGTACGGTAAATCATCCATGGGTCTCCTAGCGCAGCTCGGCCGATCATTACAGCATCTACACCGACTTCATCAATCATACGTTTCGCATCTTGTGGAGTTTCAACATCACCATTTCCGATGAATGGAATGTTTATGTTTTTCTTAACTTCTCTTAAAATATCCCAGTTTGCTTTACCTTCATACATTTGTACACGAGTACGACCATGCATAGCGATTGCTGAAGCACCGGCACGTTCTGCTGCTTGAGCATTTTCCACAGCAAATACGTGTTCTTCATCCCAACCAATACGCATCTTAACGCTAACTGGTTTTTTTACGGCATCTACTACAGCAGATACCATCTCATAAATTTTGTTTGGATCAAGTAACCATTTAGCTCCTGCTTCACATTTGATAATTTTATTTACAGGGCAACCCATGTTAATGTCAATAATACTTGCATTCGTATTTTGGTCTACAAACTTTGCTGCTTCGACTAACGTGTCCTTTTCTCCACCAAAAATTTGTAAAGATAAAGGGTATTCTCGATCATCAATATATAACATATCCAACGTTTTTTGATTACGTTGGATTAAGCCCTTATCACTAATCATCTCAGCGTATACTAAACCAGCTCCGAATTCTTTTACAGTTAAACGGAAAGCAGAATTACAAACACCTGCCATCGGGGCTAGTACAACACGGTTATCCATGACGATATCGCCAATTTGGAACGGCTTCTCCTGTATATTCAAAACAGTTTCCTCCTTTTGAAGTAAAACTTCTCTTTCAATCTATTTTAAACTAACCATTAAATATCAAATGAACCAAACTACAATTATCTGAGTCATTATATAATAGGATCTATAATTCTGAAACAAAGTCTTGAACTGACCTTGTCGTTTTCCATAATGAAATACCTTCCTTTGCGATATCCATAAGATTCAGGCTATCCTTTGCCAATTGTAATTGCACTGAAAAAGGCTCTTTCGCAATCTCCATTAAAGGTACTAATACAAACGCACGTTCAAACAATCTTGGGTGAGGAACAATTAAGTTCTCAACTTCAATATTTTCGTTATTATAAAGTAGAATGTCAAGGTCAATAACACGAGGACCCCACTTAATTTCACGGACACGCCCTAACTCATTCTCGATAAACTGACAGGTTTCCAAACATTTTTGAGATGAAAATGGCGTTTCAATAAAAACTGCAATATTTAAAAATGAAGGTTGTTCAACATATCCGACTGGGTCCGTTTCATAAATGGATGAAACAGTTTTCACATGAATTCCATCGGTATTTTGAAGCATTCTTACTGCAAGTTTTAAATTATATTCTCTTTGCCCAATGTTCGTACCAATCGACAGAAACAATTTATTCATAGTATTTACCTCTAGTAATTTCAACCGCTACTTCTTTATAGTGACCTGGGATGGGTGGATCCGGTTTTATCACTTCGACCTTAACCCCATGTATTTGCTCTTTATAATTTTTTAAGATTTGTGAAGCTATCGCTTCTGCAACAGCTTCTATTAGTTTATAGGGCTTTCCTTCAATTACTTCCTTACATATATCGTAAACCCCAACATAGCTCACAGTATCATTTAAATCGTCATTTTGTCCGGCTTTTTGAATATCTACCGCTAGTGAGACAGATGCTCTGAATCGTTGTCCTAGTATATTTTCTTCTTTTAAAACTCCGTGATACCCGTAAAACTGCATATCTCTTAAGTGTATATAGTCCATGAAATTCCTCTTTCTCTCGTTCCTTTAATGTCTAGTAGGTAATTCATCTTCCACAATCAATTTCCCAACCAAAGCATCAGTCATTTTTACAGTTCGAGCTACTTCTTTCACATCATGAACTCTTACAATGTGACAACCTTTCGTAACTCCAAAAGCACAGGTAGCTGCTGTCCCCTCAACACGTTCGTTAATTGGCAAATTTAATATTGTACCAATCATTCGTTTCCTTGATGTTGCTAATAATACCGGATATCCCAGTTTAACTAGATGATCTAATTTTTGCATTGTTTCTATACTTTGATTAAGATTTTTTACAAAACCTATTCCCGGATCTAAAATGATATGTTCATCTGGGACACCCGCATCTTTTGCAATCTTTATACTTTCATGTAGATCCGAAATAAAGTCTACGAAATAATTTGTATAGGGCTGATCTCCATCTCGGTTATGCATTAAAATAATCGGCACATTTAATTCTGCGGCAACTTCTGCAATTAAAGGGTCCCTTTTGGCACCCCAAATATCATTTATAATGTGAGCACCTGCTTCTACAGCGGCCCGGGCAACAGCAGATTTATATGTATCAATTGAGATGATAGCTGGTACTTCTTTCAATAGGGCTTTAATGACCGGTACAACACGTGAAATTTCTTCATCATCTGAAATTCTTGTATATCCTGGACGCGTGGATTCTCCTCCAACATCAATAATTTTAGCTCCTTCTTCTACCATTCTCTTCGCATGGTCTACAGCAGTTTCAATGGAATTAAACTTTCCACCATCTGAGAATGAATCAGGAGTTACATTCAATATTCCCATAACAAAAGTTTCTTTTTTATAATCCAATTCAATGTTGTTTAATATTAAAGGTTTTGTATATTTTGATAACATAATTATACCCCATTCTTTACTGTCCTAATAATTTCCTCTATGTATGCTTGAGCAAGATGTTGATATATGGAGCCATCATTACCTAGAAATTTAACCTTTTCTATATTCGAAATAGGCACAATTCCATCTATAGAATTTGCAATAAAACATTCGTATGCTTGCTCTAATTCCCTTTTTACAAAATAATCTTCTATCACCCGAAAACCCATTTGTTTTGCAGTATTAATGACCCATTGCCTTGTAACACTTTGTTCAATCCCGTTATTTATAGAAGGGGTGAAGATCGTGCCTTCTTTAGCCCAGAAAATGCTTGATGTAATCCCCTCTGCAATTAGTCCACTTTGAGTAAGAATAAACCCCTCTGTTTTATCTAAGTTACCTAAATCTAAACAAGCTGTATATTTGTTCGCATAGTTTAAATATTCCCCTTGGGCGGTAACCCATTTGGCTGATTTTACTATTACACTTTTCTTTAATGGCAATTCTTTTCTACAGACTACTACTGTTGGTTTATTATATATCGTCCGGAATTGACTTTCAGAGTTATTAGTAGTAACTGATACATTCAATAAAAAGATTCCATCCCTATCTTTTGCATACCGTGTAAACTCTTTAATCACTTGATCAACTTTTTTTATTGAATACGGCATTTCAATATGATATTGGTTTAATTTCATAACGAAACGATGATAATGCTCTTGAAATAAAACTACATTTCCTTTATAAGTTCGAAATTTCTCTAAGAAGTTAAAACCATATAAATTCCCGTGGTCAAATGGTGATATTTTAGCATCTTCTTCACTGATATATTCCCCATTTATCCATAGATTCATTTATACGTCATCCTTTCTACGATAATCTCTTTACAACATAAAGATACCATAATTTGTCTAGGCATTTGCTGTTGTTCTAATACTAGTTAATCACCATAATAAAAGACAAAACCCTGTTATAAGGATTTTGTCTTATAATTTTAATTTAGTCTTCGAAGTTGTATAAAGCAGTCGATAAGTAACGTTCCCCATTGGAAGGAACGATTGCTAAAACGTTTGAACCTTTGCCAAGACGTTTTGCAGTTTCAATTGCAACATGAATTGCTGCACCAGATGAGATTCCAACTAATATACCTTCTTCGCGACCAGTTTTACGAGCTACTTCAAACGCAGTTTCGTTTTCTACTGTGAATATTGAAGTATAAACTTCAGTATCTAGTACACCAGGGACAAATCCAGCGCCAATTCCTTGAATTTTATGTGATCCAGATCTACCTTCTGATAAGACAGGAGAATCTTTTGGTTCAACTGCAACGATTTCAATATCAGGATATTTTTCTTTTAGTACTTGCCCAGCACCTGTAATTGTACCACCAGTACCAATACCAGCAACAAATGCATCTAGTTTTAAACCATCAAAAGCTTCGACAATTTCTGGACCAGTTGTTAAACGGTGTACCTCAGCGTTTGCTAGGTTTTCAAATTGTTGTGGTAAGAAGTAACCATTATCTTTCGCTAATTGTTCAGCTTTTGCAATAGCACCTTTCATACCTTCTGGACCAGGAGTTAATACTAATTCCGCACCATAAGCGCGTAGTAATTTACGACGTTCAATACTCATTGTTTCTGGCATTACTAGGATTGCACGGTATCCTTTTGCAGCTGCTACCATCGCAAGACCGATACCAGTATTACCTGAAGTAGGCTCTATAATTGTTCCACCTGGTTTTAATGTACCATCTTTCTCAGCTGCCTCAATCATTGCAAGCGCAATTCGGTCTTTAACTGAGCTACCAGGGTTGAAAAATTCTAATTTTACATATACTGTACCTTCATTTTCACTTGTAGCATGATTTAGTTTTACAATCGGTGTACGGCCAACTAATTCTGTAACTGAATTTGCAATTTTACTCATGATATTTCCTCCCGTCTATTAATTCCTACTAATTATATATGTTTTACCTAATTAGTATATTACCAACAGCACAATTTATTGTCAATAAAGACCTACAAAATTTGGAATTAGATTTGTAGGTCTTTAGTGTTAACTTTATTTCATGAAATAGGATGTGGCATTAAATTCTTTCCAAAACATTTCAGTTGAAGCGTTAATTGGTAGTTGTTCCATCGCTAATTCTGTTCGAATATGTTCTTTAACATCCTCATAAGTGAAGGACTTTCCTTCATTAACCTCAGTTACATATACAAGTCCATACTTCCCGTTACTCAAGCTAATAGGATCACTATATTCATTTTTATTAAGGTACTGAACAGCATTTTTGATTTCAGGGTCAATGTTTGTTTGACTAACTGTAATATATCCAATATTTCCACCTAAACTTGCAGATAATGTATCGATCGAACGTTCTCTTGCTAGTACTGAAAATTCCGAACCATTTTTCAGCTCATTCAGCACATTTTTCGCTTCATCTATTGAGTTGACAGTAATTAGACTTGTCCGATAAGTAGTCGGTGTATTATACAAGTGTTTATTTTCTTCATACACATTTGCAATGACCGAATCTTCAATTAGAATATCTTTTGTTATTACTTTTTCTAAAATTAGTTGTGAACGAACTTTTTGCCTGATTTGTTGTTCTTCTAAAATTTTTAAATAACTATCTGTATGTTCATTAGAACTCATTAGTGCAATTTCTAAATCAATTTCTGCATCAGTAACCATTATGTTGTATTTTTTTGCTGCCTTTTCCATCACTGCATCATTAACTAAGGAATGTAATGTATCTTTACCATACAAGGTTTCCATAGTAACCATCCACTCTTGTCGGGTAATTGAATCACCATCAACTGTAGCAACAATTTCATCGCCACCATTCTCATTAGAATTTAATGCAATGATCCATAAAACAAACCAAAATAAATTACCAACAAATAAAATTCCCATAACGATTAATGCAGGTATAGTTTTTAAGCGCCGTTTAGATAAGGGTGTTCGCGTTTTTATTGATGTCGATTCTTGATGTTGATCTTGATTCTTATTGTTCCATGATTTCATTAATGAAACCTTTTAATTCAGACTCATCATAGTGATATTTTTCTAAACAGAAATGACATTGAGCTTCCGCTCCGCCATCTTCATCAATCATTTCTTGAATTTCTTGCGCTCCTAAACTAATAATCGCTGCTCCAAATCTCTCTTTAGAACATTGGCACTTAAACTCTACAGGCATTGTGTCTAAAACTCGTACCTTACCTTGACCAATTACTGCGTCTAAAATTTGTTCAGGCGTATAACCCTTCTCAATCATTTTAGAAACTGGTTCAATACTTGATAAGTGTTTTTCAATTTGTGTAATTGTTTCTTCATCACAACCAGGCATTAGTTGTATGATAAATCCTCCTGACGCTAATACAGTATTGTCTGGATTTACCAAAACACCTAAACCGACAGAAGAAGGTACCTGTTCAGACACCGCAAAGTAGTATGTAAAATCTTCTGCAAGTTCCCCAGAAACGATAGGAGTTTGTCCGGAGAACATATCGCGTAACCCTAAGTCTTTTACTACAGTAACAGCTCCTTGTGATCCTACAGCACGACGCACATCTAATTTACCTACACTGTTTAATTCGAAGTGAACTTGGGGATTTGTAACAAAACCTCTTACTTCTCCTTTTGCATTTGAGTCGACAATAATTGGACCTAAAGGACCATCACCTTCAATTTTTAAAGTAAGTTTATCATTACCTTTTAGCATCGCACCCATCATTACCCCAGCGGTAATAGACCTACCTAATGCTGCTGTTGCTGTCGGCCATGTATTATGACGTCTTTGTGCCTCTCCTACTGTTTCAGTTGTTCTTGCTGCAAATGCTCTTACATTCCCATCAAATGCTAATGCTCTTACTAAGTAATCGCTCATGTTGAATTTCCTCTTTTCTATTGATTTCTCTTATAAATTATATAAAGCCCTTTTAACGTTAATAAAGGATCAACAATATCAATGACTTTAGTTTCATTTCCTATTAACTTTGAAAGACTTCCCGTTGCTATAACAATGGGTTCTTCTTTACTTTGTTCTTTTATACGGTTAACAATTCCTTCAACTTGACCAATAAATCCATAAAATATGCCCGATTGCATTGCAGCGATTGTGTTTTTGCCAATAATTTTTGAAGGTTTTATAATTTCAATTCTTGGTAGTTTGGAAGCTTCCGTAAATAACGCTTCTAATGAGATTGCAATTCCAGGTGCTATTGCTCCGCCGATATAATTTCCACTTTCGTCGATGTAACAATATGTAATTGCGGTACCAAAATCTACAACAATAATTGGCCTTCCACCGTATTCTGAAATTGCGGCTACAGCATTCACAATACGATCGGAACCTACTTGACCTGGATTTTCATATTTGATATTTAACCCAGTCTTTACTCCTGGTCCCACTATAAGAGGGTTCACCTTAAAGTATTTTCGGCACATCTCTCCTAAAGAATACATGATTGAAGGAACAACGGAAGAAATAATAATTCCCTTGATGTCCTCAAATATTATATTTCCATGTTGGAAAAATGCCTTCACCTGCATAGCATATTCGTCTTCAGTTTTATTGAGATTTGTTTCCATGCGCCAATGAAATAAAAGTGAGTCGTTTTGATATACACCTAAATCGATTGTCGAATTCCCAGCATCTAAAACTAGAATCATACTTACCATTTCACATCCATTATGAATTCTTCTGAAAAACCCTTAATTCAAATATTACCATAGTTATAAACAAGTATGATAATTTGAAAACTCCCTTCAAGCTGTTTAATATGCACCATGTAAAAAAGCTGATTGTCTAAATTTTAGACAATCAGCTTTTTTTATTTATTTGTATCTTCTTGAATACCTTTGTTTTGTATTTCTGAAGTACCTTCTTTTGGTAAATCCGATGTAGTTGGATCAGAAGGTCGGCCTCCAATTTCACTTTCTAGTGAAGTAGAGCCAGTTGTCTCGATATTTCTTTCGTTTGAATCTACACTGTTAGAGTTTGAAGTATTCGCTTTTTCAGCTTCTTCATCAATTTTAGAGTAGTCCACTCGATCAGGCAGTTTTCCATGATCTCTTAAGTGTTCAATTTGCTGAGCATCTAAAGTTTCCACTTCTAACAATGTTTCAGCAATTAAAGTTAATAAGTCACGTTTTTCAGTAAGGATTTGTTTCGTACGTTCGTACTGTTCTACAATAATTGATTGCATCTCTTTATCAATTTCGTAAGCAATTGAATCGGAGTAGTTTTGTTCTGAGTTAAAGTCACGACCAAGGAATACATTGCCACCTTGACTGCTACCAAATTGCATTGGTCCCAATTTATCACTCATACCATATTCAGTAACCATTGAACGTGCAATACTTGTAGCACGTTGGAAGTCATTATGTGCGCCTGTTGATGCTTCTCCAAATGTGATATCTTCAGCTACACGGCCACCAAGTAAACCTGCAATCTTGTCTAACAATTCCGGTTTTGTCATAAAGTAACGGTCTTCTTTAGGTAGCATGACCGCATATCCACCAGCTTGCCCACGTGGGACAATTGTAACTTTGTGTACTTTTTCTGCTTGATCTAAAGTTAAACCAACCACAACATGTCCCGCTTCATGGAAAGCAACAATATTTCGTTCTTTTGCAGAAATCACTTTGCTTGTTTTAGCAGGACCCGCAATTACTCGGTCACTTGCTTCATCAAGGTCACCCATGTCGATTTTCTTTTTATTACGACGAGTTGCAACTAAGGCTGCTTCGTTTAATAAGTTTTCTAAATCTGCACCAGAGAAACCTGGTGTACGTTGAGCTATTGCTTTTAAATCTACATCATCGCGTAATGGTTTATTACGAGCATGAACTTTTAAGATGGCTTCACGGCCTTTTACGTCAGGACGGCCAACAGTAATTTGACGATCAAAACGACCTGGGCGAAGTAGAGCAGGGTCTAATATATCTGGGCGGTTTGTTGCAGCAATGATAATAATTCCTTCATTTACTCCGAAACCATCCATTTCAACTAGTAATTGGTTTAACGTTTGTTCACGTTCATCGTGACCTCCCCCTAAACCAGCACCACGTTGACGACCAACCGCATCAATCTCATCGATAAATATAATACATGGAGCATTTTTCTTAGCATTTTCAAATAAGTCACGAACACGACTTGCACCGACACCGACAAACATTTCTACGAAATCAGAACCTGATATCGAGAAGAATGGAACGCCCGCTTCACCTGCAACAGCACGTGCTAGTAAAGTTTTACCTGTCCCCGGTGGTCCAACTAGTAAAATACCTTTTGGAATACGTGCACCCATATCAGTAAATTTACGGTGATCTTTTAAGAAATCAACGACTTCAACAAGTTCCTGTTTCTCTTCATCAGCACCAGCAACATCATTAAATCGTACTTTTTTCTTTTCTGTATCATAAAGCTTCGCTTTACTTTTACCGAAATTCATCACTTTATTACCGCCACCTTGAGATTGACTCAAAAGGAAGAAGAATAAAATGATAATGATGATGAATGGAATAATTCCAGTAAAGAATTGTACCCAACCACTTGTTTCTGGAGCTTTTAACCAAACAATTTTTGAATTAGTTTCTCTAGCTTCGTTGATTTTTGTTAATAAGTCTTGGTTATTTTGTGGAAGGTTTGTAATAAATGTTTCTCCTTCTTCATAACCAGCTAACTTTCCTTCAACAACATAAACATTCGCATCTGGTTGAATTGTTGCTTCTGTAATCTTACCTGTATCTAATGCTTCTAAAAACTCATGATAAGTTAATTCTTCCGAAGGAGCTCTACCTCCGTTAAATGTACCAAAAATACCGATTATCACGAGAAAAATTAATAAATAAAATATGGTGTATCGAAATATTCGATTCATCCCCAGCCTCCTCACAACATAACAGAAAAACTATAAGTAAAATCTTAACATATCACTATTTCATCATACAACGAAAAGCCTCGTCAAAAATTGTGATTTTTCCCTTTTGTCAGAATGTTAACAAAGTTCCATTTAAAATGAATATACTTCTCTCTTTAAGATACCGATATACGGTAAGTTTCTGTATTTTTCTGCGTAATCTAATCCATATCCTACTACAAATCCATCGGGTACTTGGAATCCGACAATATCGGCACTTAAGTCCACTTTTCTTCCTGATGGTTTATCTAAAAGTGTAACAATTTTAATTGTTTTCGCTTTACGATATTTAAACAGATCAACCAAATAACTAAGAGTTAGACCGCTGTCAATAATGTCTTCGATAATAATGACATCACGACCTTCAACACTTGTATTTAAATCTTTTAGTATTTTTACTTCTCCAGAAGAAACAGTTGCATTCCCGTAACTTGAGACATCCATGAAGTCAATTTCAATATATGATTCATATCGTTTCATTAAATCTGTCATAAATGGAGTTGCCCCTTTTAGAACACCAACAGCAAGTGGAAATTCATTTTTATACTCTTCCGTTAATTGGGCACCAATTTCGACAATTCTTTCTTGTATTTGTTCTTCAGTTATCATTATTTTTTCAATATCCTTTTGAATCATATATGTTCCTCCTGTAGTAACCATCAATATTCGTATTTTCGAATAAATGTAAGTACATAATATAACATTGTACGTTCTTTCGCTAACAGCATGCATCAAAAATTTTACAAATTTTAATAATTTATTTCAATTGAGCTTTGAAGCTATATATCATGCTAATTTTTCAATAGATAATATTTCTTTAAACGGGAATTCCACTTATATATTATTGTACTCGATAACAATTTTAATATCATCTTGGGGGCGTTTAATTTTTGAAATATTTTTATCTACTCTTAGTCCTATAACAGCCATCACATAATCATTAGCATCAACTAGTACCGGCCAATGGTCACGATCTTGTAGTGGTATTTTTTCATCGATAAATAGCCTTGATAACCGTTTGGATTCATTCATCCCTTTAATAGCAATTCGGTCGCCTTCTTTTCGCGCTCTTACGTAATATGGAGCTTTAAATGTGCTCGAATTACAATAATACTCTACACTTTCACCTAACCCATGGGACTTTGCTACATTAGACGAAGTTTCTCCTATGTATAGACAAATACCATTTCTTAGATTATTCCAATTGTTAAAGTATAACTGTTTCTCAGAATAGCTCTCTATCGTGTCTAGCTTAGAAAACAAAACTTGAAAATACCTCCTATTAGCTATAAAATGACCCGGCAAATGAATTGAAGCACTTCCATCTTGTTTTTTTAATAAATTAATGATAGAGCTTATAACCACTTCACCTTTAGAATAGTTAGAATTTTCATAAATATAGTTTAATAGTATTAAAATGATTCTTCTTTGTAAAGCAACCGGTTCCTTTTGAAAGCTCGGGATATCTAACAGGTACTTATTGGCTCCTACCTTTTTAATTACTTCCTGAAATCTATTCTTGGCTAGTGTTAAAAGATAATCATCGTCTTCTTGTAATTGAATTGCTAACTTAACGGCATTTCCTGATACGCTTTCATTTTCAGCTTGTAAAAGAGGGATTATGTGATGTCTAAAACGATTTCTTGTATAGTCATCTTTTGAATTACTACTATCTTCACGGTATGTGCCATTTTTCTTATTTATATATTCCCTAATATCATTTTTCGTAATCGATAGAAATGGGCGAATAATTTCACCGAATGAAAAAGAACGTTTTGCATAAATCCCTTTCATTCCGGTTAGAGAACCAGCTCTTGTTAACGACATAAGCACAGATTCTAACTGATCATCTGCATGGTGTGCCGTAACGAGTTTTGTAATGCTTTTTACTTCCATTACTTCTGCAAAATATGCGTATCTTTCTCTCCGACAAACAGCTTGAGAATTTCCACCTTCCTCCTCTAAAATCTTCGGAATAGGAATTGACTTGCTAAAAACTTCAACTCCATTTTCTTTACAAAAATTTTCAACAAATAAGCGATCCTCATAGGATGTATTTCCTCTTAGCATATGGTCCACATGAGCAACAATAATTTCAATTTCTAACTTCTTCCTAAAATCCAAAAACAGATGCAGTAAAGCCATCGAGTCTATGCCACCAGAGCAAGCAATAAGAAGAAGGTCTCCTTTTTGAATTAGTTCATATTCACTTATAAATTGTAATACTTTCTCTTCAAATGAAACCATCTTCTTCTCACCATACCAATCAAAATTTTAAGAAACGAATTTATTATTAGGTTTGAAAACTGACCATTTTGGAACAACATGCCCAACATTAAACAACATAATGGTACAATCATCATCTACTTCATATCTTTGTTGATACTGTTCCATTAAATCATATAACAATATATCCATTGGAATATCATTCTCAATACTATTTTTTAGAATTTCTATAAAATACTGTTCCTGTTCATCCCAATCATGTTCACCTGAGAAGAGTCCATCAGAAACCATTACAACATAATCGTTTGCAAGTAATTTTACCTTCTCTGTTTCTATTGAGAATACTGGCATAAAACCAACAGGAGCTGCTGCACCATCTACTTTGATTAATCTTTCGCCGCGTAAGATGTACGTTGACATACTGCCCGCCTTCCAAGACCACAAATCACCCTTTTGTAAATCAACTAGTGCAAAGTCAATTGTAGCGTACATATCTACTTCACGATTAAGTGACATTACATAATGTAAAGTATGCATAGCAGTTTCTGGATTCATATTATAGTTTAAACATTCTCTCATTAATCTTACTAAACGGCGACTCTCACGTTGCGCTTCCCTACTTTGTCCCATCCCATCCGATAACATTACAGCAACTAGTCCCGGATGAATATGGAATATTGCATGAGTATCTCCTGAAACCCAATTTTTCGCTTTACTATATATATCATAATCGATTTCATAACGAACTGCCGAACGGAATCTAATTTGCAAATGGGTAAACGGATGTTTTTGGTCTATGATTTTTTCTACTTGGAATGGTTCATCAAATACTTCATAAAGAATAGGCAGAAGTATTCTTTCACATAACAAATGTTGCTCTTCAGAAGTTTGATGTTTTTTTGCAATTGAACATATTATATCTCTTTCACCCAACGTGTTGTTAAGGATATCAATTTGGAAGCATTGTACTTGTGCACGTTTTAAATGGTGGTAAAGTTCTTCTTCAATTGTTTTAAACGTTAAAGTTTCACTTTCCATTTCCGTCATCAATTTATTTAAATGATTGCTCAAATCTCTTAACTGTAATGCAATCATTTTCTTTCCGTGGTAGAATTCACCATTAATTTTATCGTTATATAGTTGATGATCAAGCTCTTCTAACAATTTAGTAGATTTTACACATTTTATTTTTATCTTTTCCTCCGCCATTGTCTGTTCCGCTGTCTTTACACCTGTTTTTGCAAGAAACCAGTTTTGAATATGATCATCCATCCCGTTATTTTCAATACCCCAACAGCGATCATAACGAAAACATCCGATACATGTAGTAGCTGGTTCTATCTTTCTTACAGTTTCAACCGTTTCAATCGCCGTAAAACGGTCAAAAACTAGTTCTTTCAAGAAAACAACGAAGTTCTGGAACGTTTCAAGCTTAGCCTTTGTATTTTCTGTTACCCATTGTTGTCGTTGTAATAATACCTCATCACGCTTTGGGTGAATTATATTTTGCAAGAAGTTAAACACACTTTGTGGTACTGCAAAAAATGCAACACCTGCTACTAATACAGAAACAAAATATACAGTATCTAATGGTAACGTTGTATCATAGAAGAAGAAGAACAAACTTGGAACCATACTTCCTATTACAACACCAAACCGTCCTAAACCTGTAAATAAACCTGCTACAACACCTGTAAGACCATACACCGCAATCATACCTGTAAATGCCAATTCAGAAATACCAACTAGTGACCCTACAATAATTGAAATCATTGCCGAAATCGGTACTCCACCAGCATAAGCTGCAATAAGTATAGCAAGGTGCATCACAAAGGGCGATAATCCAAAATACGATACAACAATGGAGTTCATACCTGTTAATGCCATTGCTAATATGACTAATCCTGCGCCAACTCGTTCATAATTCCAAGTTTTTGTCCAAAATTGGTGTGGTTGAACAAAAAATAGTTGTACAAAAATCGTCATAAAGAACGCTAATACTACTTCATAATAAATATATAGTTGAACGATAAATGGTGGAATACTAAAGTGTAAGGTTGTTTGCCAAGCAAATTGCCCTATTAAAATTGCTAATGCTACTGCTAAACTTGTTGGCAATTTCCAAAAGCGAAACCTAGTTAATAGTTCATACAATACTAATTGCAACGCTAATATTAACACTTGTCCCAAACCTAAACTAACTGCCCCGATCATTCCACCTAATAGAACCATCCACCTCTGATTCTCATAACGTTGTTTAATTATTGCCCAAAGAGGTAATAAAAACGGAACCGCTGCATCAAACATGACAGTCTGTGATAGAAACAAAGCTAGCAAAAAGAAGAATAAATGTATAATTAGGCTCATCTTTTTGATAGAGAAGCTATCTTTGATTCCGTGTAATATCGTTTTTTCTGAAATTGTTTCGATATTCGCCATTTCTATCAATCCTTTCATCGTTTACGCACCATTATATAAAAGGTTGTTTGTAAAATTTGTCTAGTAGTGAAGGAAATATAGAAAAGTGTTCGACGAAATAAGTGATAACCTTACATTCAGAAAATAAATGTCGTATTATTAACAACTATGTGAAAGTTAATTGGTACGTTCTTTTACTAAACCCTTTTTTAATATAAGATAAAATAAGTTTTACAAATAGTTTGGAGGCTATATCATGTTTGATAAGTATTGGAAACTGGCACTTTCTATTTTTATTGGCGCAGTTTTAATTGTGCTTGGTTCAATTGCACCTATGCCAGTCGCAGCACAAATAATCACTCTATTTCTTGGACTTTTTCTTACAATAATCAATTTAGTTGTTGTTTCTAAACGTCTCTTATAAAATCCATAAGACCCTTTTACATATTTTCTTTAAATATAACCTGTAATTTTAGGATAAATAAAAAGATGACTCATATAGTTGAGTCATCTTTTTACTAATTATGAATCTATTTCACACTTTTTCTACGTTGAAAATAGACAGCAAATTATCCTCGTCTAGCTCCACGTCCACCTCGTTTTGATTCAGTAGCACGTTTTAATGTTGCAAGACGTTCATCACTATCTTTTAAGAAACGCGTCATTTTTTGTTCAAAACTCTCTTTATTCTGGTGTTGATTACGATCGTTTGAACGGTTATTTTGGTTGTCGCGGCGTGGACGTTGTGGGCGCTCAGGTCTTTCGGGTTGAGGCTTTGCTTTACGGATTGATAAACCAATTTTCCCATCCGCTTCAACATTCATCACTTTCACTTCAACAACATCGCCAACTTTTAAATGTTCATTGATGTCTTTCACATAGTTATCCGCTACTTCACTAATGTGAACTAAGCCCGTCTTGCCATCTGGCAGCTCAACGAATGCTCCAAAATTTGTGATTCCTGTTACTTTACCTTGTACTTTGCTGCCTACTTCAATTGACATAAAAAAAATGTTCCTCCTTAAAAATTAAGCGGCGAATTCGCCATGTAATCTAATAATAAACGTGCAAAAACTAGCTCGTTTCTCTTTATTATAGCCAACAAAAAAAGAGTGTCAACAAGACAACTCTTTTTACTCCTGACTAAAAGGAAAGCATTTCCTCTTGTTTTGCCAGTTTATAAAAAGGATACAATATTTTCGATATCCTTATTATATGGTTTGCTTTTAAATAAGTTGCTTGGTCTGGGCGATAATTATTCCTCTTCCTTTTTATCTGGAATAGTAAAAATAATTTCTCCTTCATCGGAAAGGAAATATTCTTTTCTTGCTAACTTTGCAATATATTCATCGTCTTCAAGTTTTGCAATCTGCAAATTTAGCATTTCTTGTTGTTCTATAATTTGTTCTAATTCCGCAAGAACTTCAGCCTTTTCTTGTTCTTTTTTAGCAATTCTCTGTTCCTGTGTAAAAATAGTACCTACAAAGAACACAAGAATAATTGATGCAAATAGCCCAAAAGCAACAATTCTTCTACGGAAAAGAATCTTTTGCTTATTAGTGAATTTTAGTTCCTCATCCGTAGTACGGACATAGTCATTTTGTAGCGTACGAACAGTATTCTGTTTTCTATCACGTTGCGTGTGACGCTTGGCCATATCCGTCACCTCCGAATCTATGTGTCTACGATTAATTATACTGTTGATTTAACTTTTTTTAAAGATGAATCTTCCAAATTTTGAGCGAAACTTTGAATACGGTTTTGTAAATATCTTTCGTAAGGGACTTAAAATGAACATAATAATTCTGATAATTATTAAAAGTATCTTTCCGATGACTGAAATGGACAAGTTTAACAAAATAAGGATTGGCTTAAAAACAATTATAACAACTATTCTTCCTAAGAAACGGAAGATTCGTTGGAATATAGACTCGTACAAAAAAATGCCCGAAATTTGAGCAATTGGATCAACTAAACGCCATTCTCCACCCTTTGTAATATATAAAATATAAAATGTAAGCATACCTAATAGTGCCCAAATGAACAGTTCTAATCCAATTGTAAATCTCTTTACAAATGACTTTGGTGAAATGGCGCTTATGGTAACACGGACGCAATCTATTACCGCAGCTACGAAAACGCCACTAGCCATCATGATTAGAATACTTACAAATTGTTCACTAACCGTCATCCAAATAATTTATGGAGGAAGCCTTTTGTTAACCCATTTTCTTCATCATCATATTGTAGAAGTTTTACATTTCCCTCTAACGTTAATAGACCTTTGTCCACGTCTAGGTGTACAATTTTTAATTCCTCTCCTCTAATAAGCAGATTGCCTTGTGAAGTTTTTACATAAAACTCCTCTTGGTCAAATCTTTCAATTTCCTTTACAGCTGTCATATCCATTCTTTTTTTATTTCTCACAGATAAAAGATGATCTCCAGTTGCGATACTATAACGATTACTTTCTTGGTGTAGTGTCATATCGTTCCTCCTTTAGTGATTCTTTCTTTTCACTTTATGCTCCAAATAAAAAAAGCATGACAACAAAATGGTTATCATGCTAAAGATTTTTTATATTAAGTTGCAAAGGTTAAGAGAGTTATTTATATTTAGTATTCATCGTCGATAAATTGCGGTTCAATTTGGTCAAGCTTTTCTTCTTTTAAAATGGTAAACATTTTCGCTGCCTCTTCTTTACGAACATTCTCTCGCAAATCTTCGACACGAGCTGTAACTACTTTTTGTCCAAATCGAATAGCTAACTCATCTCCAATTTTAACGGAACTACTAGCTTTTGCTACTTTGCCGTTTATAGTAATTCGACCCTGTTCTGCTACTTCTTTTGCTAATGTTCTACGCTTAATTAAACGTGAAACTTTTAAAAACTTATCTAATCGCATATTTAACTATTCCCCTTTTTCCATGTGTTTTGCTTCATCCCAAAATAGATCTAATTGTTCTAAAGTAAATTCACTAAATGGTTTACCACTTTGTTTTACTTTTTTCTCAACATATTGAAAGCGTCTTGAGAACTTTTCATTTGCATGAATCATCGCTTCCTCAGGTGATATTTTATAGAATCTAGCGATATTTACCAATGTAAACAATACATCTCCAAACTCATCTATGCGAGTTTTGATGGACCCGTTTTTAATTTCTTCTCGAAACTCTTGCCACTCTTCTTCAAACTTCTCCCAAGCATCATTAACATTTGGCCAATCAAAGCCAACTGTTGCAGCTTTCTTTTGATAGTTATAACTTGTTTGTAATGATGAACCTGCTCGATACTCCCCTTTTAGAATTGAACCTTCTTGTTCACCTTTTTCTTGTTTCTTAATAGATTCCCAGTTCTTAACGACATCATCTGCGCTATTTACTGATACTTCACCAAATACATGAGGATGTCGTCGAATCATTTTTTCACTAATTGATGCAAGGATTTCTTCTAAATTAAAGTACCCTTCATCTTCACCGATTTGTGCGTGTAAAAAGACTTGTAATAGAACATCCCCTAGCTCTTCAACCATCCCAAAATCGTCTTGTTCATCTACCGCTGCTAGAAACTCATGAGCTTCTTCTATTAAGTATTTTTTCAAGCTTTCATGTGTTTGCTCCTTATCCCATGGACATCCATCTGGACCTCTAAGAGTAGAAACAATCGTTCGGAATGTCGTCCAATCTCTCAACGCTTCCTCAAAACCTTTTACAGGTGGCACATAGATGGTTGTTAGATTATTTATCTCAATCACTTGGTCGAGTTCATATAAAGGGACAGTTTTCAATGTTTCTAATGATGAACCAGCTGCAGTTACTACCGTTACTGGATAATCATCTAAATATTTTTCCATCAAGGTCAATTTGACTTCGGACGCACTATAAGTATCATATACTTGAGCGATTAGTAAATGTGCTCTCATATTTACATCATGAATCGAGAAGCTTGTCCCATCAAAAAGTTGAAATCCTTCAATAGGATCAATTTTTAACGCTGCAAACGTTGAGTCTAGAAAACTTTGTCCCCCTTCTAT
Organism: Ureibacillus sp.; assembly: GCA_031178355.1. GTDB lineage: Bacteria > Bacillota > Bacilli > Bacillales_A > Planococcaceae > Ureibacillus. The sequence continues at coordinate 7,434 of JAPSJC010000021.1, read as the reverse complement.
ATGCAGCTCTATTTTTCCATTACGTTCTGCAGCTATTAGTAATTGCACTGTTTGTTCAGCTACTAATGGATGACCGGGCACTGCATAAATAATAGATTGAACTTTAGAACTCTCTATTAAAACATCTGTGATTTCTTCATAAACTGGTTGAAATGTTTCATGCCTTTCGTAAATATTATCGAAACTTACGAATTGAATACCTTCATTTACAAGATCACTTATTACGGGATGGTCTATCGTTCGTACGAATATTTTTTCACTATTTAGAAGCTTTTTGTAAACACCTAATGGTAATTGATTAATATCACCGGCTCCGAGGCCAATTACTGTAATTTGATTCATAATCCACACCTATCTTTTCTTATTTAACCATAATTGATAAACTGCCATTCTACGACCAAAAGGAATTAAAAACCATTCCTTTTCTGCCAGTAGCTTTGTCTTTCCTACTACTGTTAAAAATACAAAAGCACCAATCATTATTAATCCTATACCCAAAAAAACAGCCTCAATCCTAGTCGATTCAATCATTCCACTGAAAATGTGTAATAGTCTTTCTACTACAAGTACTGCCACTGTCATTGAGAAGCAAGCTGTTATAAGTTTTATGTAAAAACGATTCTCCGCTAGATTAATGGAGGTTAGCTTCTTGATATAGAAAATTAATAAAAACGCACAAAAGAACAAACTTATGTCACTAGCTATTGACGCTCCTAGAACATCCAATTGAGGTATTAATAATAAATTACCCACACATTTAATAATTAGCGCACCTAAAATGATAAAAGCTGGTATTTTTAACTTACCCATTCCTTGAAGTATTGCTGTAATTGTTAAAATAATGGAAAGAGGGATAATTTGCAAAACGATCACCATGAGCACATGAGTTAAATCGTTTGTTTTAAATAGCATTGTATTAACATACGGCATTACAATAACAAGTCCTAATGATGCGGCTACGCCAAACAGTATCGAACTTCTATATGTTAACTGAATAAATGGTATGGCACTTCTACCTCCATGCTTTTTCATATGGTGTGCTACAAGCGGAACAATTGCAAGAGATAAAGAAGAGGCAATAACTATTCCTAACTGAACTAAAGGTTGGCCACGATCATATATTCCCTTTTGCACTTGTGCTAGACTGTCTTCCATTCCATAATCAACCATTAGTGAGTAAATTGTAAACGAATCGATTAATTGTAAGCAAAGAATCAATAAACTACTCATACTAACACTAATACTAAGTAAGGTAACCTCTTTAATAATCGGCCATTTTCTCAAATTCGTTTGTTGAGTTTTTAATGAAAACGGGACTTGTTTATAAAGGAGTTTAAAAAGTAATATGACGCCGGCAATTTCACCAAGAACTGTTCCTAATACAGCAATATTCCCTGCACCATATAATGATTTAGTTGTTTTCATGACTATAACTGTCCCAATTAATATTATTAATACACGAATGGCCTGTTCAAACACTTGAGCATATGCTACAGGTGCCATTTCACCACGCGATTGAAAAGTACCTTTCATTAAAGCCAAAGTAGGCATAAACAGTGCAACAAATGAGCCTGTTTGAATAAGTATTGTTAAATTTTCATCACCCATTATATTTGCTAACCAACTAGCTCCAAAAAATAAAAAAGCAAAAAATACAATGGATAATAAAGTGAGATAGTAAAAGATAGTTTGAGAAATAAACTGTTTTTGTTGTATTGAGTTTTTACTCATTTCCACATCAGCTAATAGTTTGGATATGGCGACGGCAAAACCACCTGATGTCCAAACAATAAAAAAAGAAATAAAGGGATATACTTGTTGGTATACATAAAATCCTTGATCACCAACCATATTTTGAAAAGGGATTCGATAGATTGCACTTAGTATCTTCACAAGAACAGCGGCTACTGTAAGAAGTAAAGCTCCTTTCATATAACCTTTCATTCCAAAGTTACTTGACATAAACATCCTCTTTCTAAGAAAAAAATTAACCTTCTAAAAGCCACGGCCTCCATAGGAAACACTATGCCATCAGAGTAAAGTTAACCTAATTATAACAGAATCACTTTCGTGCCATCCCTTTGAATTGAGTACTCTTATAAATTTACAAACTAAATAAAAGTAGGCCGATCTCAATTATATTTGAGTCGGCCACTTATATTAGTTTTCCATTTGTTTTGCTAAGAAATTCGCAGCTGTTTCCGCTGCTTTTTGTTCTACATCTGTTAAGAAATGAACCTTTGATATTAAGTATACAGCACCTATTGTATCTCCATTAGAAATAATAGGAGCTACACAATATGACTTTACCTGTTCAAATTGTCCAGGAACTAATTCAATTGTATCTTCATTTTTTTCTAATACAACTGAACGCTGCTTCATAAAGTCTTCCGCAAAAACAGATAAACGTCTATTCACGTAATCTTTTTTAGAAACCCCCGCCACCGAAATAATTTCATCACGGTCACTTATAAGCGCTGGCGTTCCAATAGTCTCATAAAGAGACTCTACATACTCTTTTGCAAATTCACCTAAATCATTGATGGGAGAATACTTTTTTAGAATAACTTCCCCTTCTCGATCCGTATAAATTTCTAAAGGGTCTCCTTCTCGAATGCGCATTGTTCTACGAATTTCCTTCGGAATAACAACGCGACCCAAATCATCAATACGTCGGACAATTCCAGTTGCTTTCATTCATGTTGCCTCTCTTTCAGTATTAATTTTTGATTCCCTAATAGTATGGTTAGAAATTGGTCAATGTATGCAAAAAGTGTATGAATAGGATAAATTTCTAAAGTGAAAAATTTACTTTCTCTACAATAATATCTAGACTTTTTTTTAAAAAGTAAAGATGATTATCTTTCAACTAGTTGTTTTTTAGTTTTTGCTATAATTTCTACCATTTGTTCTAATACATCAAAAGAAGAGTGTTTTTTACACTTTTTCTCATCAATTGTTATAATTAACTTTTGCCCATCCATTGTAAATCCTACAGCTCTTTCAAATTTCATTGATTCTGTTACGATTTTACTTCCATCGACGCTCGCTGTGCCACTTTCGGACATATATATGGATATTACTTTTTGTTTTTCTTTTATTGCGGTAATTCCAGCTTCCATTGCCCAAACTTTTATACGAGCAATACGTAATAATCTAACTGTTTCATCTGGAATATTACCAAAGCGGTCAATCATTTCATCGAAGATCTCATTGTAATCATCAATGCGGTCCATTGATTTAATACGTTTATACATTTGAATTTTTTGGTACCCATCTGGAATATACGAATCCGGTATATATGCATCTGTATGAAGGATTATTTCAATATCTACTTTTTCTTCAAGTTTTTCACCTTGACGTTCTCTTATAGCATCTTCGAGCATTTGTGAGTATAAATCAAACCCAACAGAATCGATAAACCCGTGTTGTTGCGCACCTAAAAGATTACCTGCACCACGAATGGATAAATCACGCATCGCAATTTTAAACCCTGAGCCCAATTCAGTAAACTCTTTAACTGCCTGTAATCTTTGTTCTGCAACATCTGTTAACACTTTATCTCGTTGATACATAAAGTAGGCATAGGCTATTCTATTGGATCGGCCAACACGACCGCGCAATTGATAAAGTTGCGAGAGTCCCATACGGTCTGCATCGTGAACAATTAATGTATTAACGTTTGGCATATCAACACCCGTTTCAATAATCGTAGTCGTAACAAGCACGTCATATTCCCCATCTAAAAAGCTTAGGATAATTGACTCTAGTTGAGATTCAGTCATTTTACCATGTGCATATCCAACTCTCGCTTCCGGAACAAGCATTTGAATCTCTTCAACTTTCCTTGCCATGTCTTCTACTCGATTATATAGATAGAATGTCTGTCCACCTCTTGCCATTTCACGTTCAATCGCTTCACGTACTAATGCACCATTAAATTCCATTACATATGTTTGGACCGGGAACCGGTTTTGAGGTGGGGTTTCAATAACCGATAAATCACGTACACCAACCATTGACATATGTAACGTTCTCGGTATTGGTGTTGCTGTTAAAGTTAAAACGTCAACATTTGTTTTTAATTCTTTAATTTTTTCTTTATGAGTAACACCAAATCGTTGTTCTTCATCTACAATGAGTAGCCCTAAATCCTGAAACACAACATCTTTCGATAGTACACGATGTGTACCTATAACTATGTCGACTGTTCCATCTTTTAACCCTTTTAACGTTTCTGCCTGTTGCTTTTTCGTTCTAAATCGGCTTAAAAGACCTACATTTATGGCATATTCTTCAAAGCGTTGAATAATGGACTCATAATGTTGTTGTGCGAGAATAGTTGTAGGAACTAAGAATGCCACCTGTTTACCGTCCATAATAGCTTTAAAGGCTGCACGTATTGCAACTTCTGTTTTACCGTATCCAACATCACCACATACAAGTCGGTCCATTGGTCGTTCTCTTTCCATATCGCGTTTGACTTCAATAATCGTACGTAATTGATCTTCCGTTTCTTCGTATGGAAAGGCCTCTTCGAAGGAACGTTGTTCATCGGTATCAGGTGAAAATGCATATCCTCTTTCAGCTTCGCGTTTTGCATATAGTTTAATTAAATCTTCAGCAATATCCTTGACCGCTGATGATACCTTAGCTTTTGCCTTTTTCCATTCTGCTCCACCTAATTTATGGAGCTTAGGGTCTTTTCCTTCAGAAGCTACATATTTCTGGATTAAGTCAATCTGTTCAACAGGCACATATAATTTATCATCTGCACGGTAACGTATATGAAGATAATCTTTATGCGTTCCATTTACTTCTAATGTTTCAACACCTATATACTTCCCAATTCCATGATGAACATGTACAACATAATCGCCTGGCTTTATCTCGGTATAGCTTTTTATACGTTCAGCATTAGACATTTTTTGAGGACGAGCTTTTTTCCTTTTAGCTTGTTTAAACAACTCATCATCAGTTACAACTGCAATACGTTGTAATGGTAACTCGAAACCTGATGTCAGCACTCCTTCTACTAAATAGATGCCTGTATCTTTTGGGTTACCTATTACACTTTTAATATTGTAATCTTCTAATGTCTTTTGTATTTTCGCTAAACGTTCTTGATTATTTCCAATAAAAAGGACTGTAAATTTTTCATTTTTCCAGCGTTCGACTTCATTTTGTAATAGTGCAAGTTGACCGTGGAATTGCTGCATAGGCTTACAAGAAAAGTTAATCGTTTTTGAAAACTTAATACCAGAAAATGTTCGAGTAAATAGTGCAAAGTATATTTTTTGTTGGTTAACCATTGCCAGAATTTCTTTAAATGAAAATGATGGCTTTACATCGTGAACAATTTTTCCATCCTCTAGTAATGATATAAACCATTCATCTTCTTCTTTTTCCCATGCATCCATGACCTCTTGGATTCGACCAATTTCATCAAATAAAACGATTCCATTAGCTGAAAAGTAGTCGCCTAGAAATGCAGGTTCTTCATATAATAGAGTTCCATATTTCGTAATATGGTTGGGCATATTCCCTTGACGTAGCATTTCCACATCAAATTGGATATTTTCGTAAAGAGTTTCTTGCACCTCTTTTTTCTTAACCTTCTTCAAACTATTAGCTAATGCTTTTTCTAATCTCTCAGCAAGGACTATTCGTTGATTTGAATTTAATAGCAAGTCGTTAGCTGGCAAAATTTGTACTGTATTTAATTTTTGAATGGACCGTTGATCATTAGCTGAGAATAATCTTATAGAATCTACTTCTGTATCAAAAAGTTCAATACGAATAGGCGACTCTGCATACGGTGGATAAATATCTAATATACCTCCACGTAAAGCAAACTCACCTGGTGTTGTAACCATTTGAACTCTTGAATAGCCCATAGCAACAAGTTTATTTAGCCATTCTTCTACCTCAATATCTTTTCCTACTCCAGCTTCAAGGAAACTTGTCTTCCATTGTTCAACTGGGGTCATTATCTTTCTTAATCCTGCAATAGGAATAACATAGATCGCTATATCGTTATTAATAAGATGTCCTAAAGTAGCAATTCTTTCCGCGCGTAATTCAGGTGAAGAAACCGTTAAATCTGCAGCAATAAATTCATCCGCAGGGAAATAGTGGACTAACTCTTCACTTAATAATGCAGTTAAATCCTCCACTAGTTTTTGGGCTTGTAATAAATTTGGCGAAAAAATATAAAGTGGCCTTTTTAACTCTTTAAAAAGAGAATGAATAAGAGCAGGTCTAGAACCTCCAGTTAATCCTGTAATAAGCTGTGAATCAAGTTGTCCATCTGCTAATTGTTGAATCACACCGTTTATATGTTTATCTTGAGAGAATAATTGATGTAATGCGTCCAAGATTTATACCCCCTTCCGACTACTTTTCGTCCAAATTAATATTATGTATACATTTATAAGTATGACATTTAGACGAAGGAAATACTTTATATTTCAGAATGAAATGACATGTGCTTTTAAAAACTATTCACTGTTTATATTTGATTACTTGTATATTGTACATTATAAGTAGGAAAAAGCCTTGGACCCTTAATAGAGTACCAAAGCGTCTTCCTATATCTACTCTTTACTACTATATGAATAAACGAATTTAAAAGGAATTGTGTAAATATTTATTGTAACCACTTTTTCAGTGCATAATAATCCGGAAATTGTCTTAATGAATCTTCACAGGATTCACAAATACAATGAACAGTTGTATGTCCGTCAGCATCCTTTTCTACATAATCATCAATTTCTCCAACTTCAAATAAATGAAGTTTTCGTATTGTTTCATCTGCATCAAATGGTAAAGTTCCTATTTCATTTTCACAATGTCGACATCGGTATCGAACAGTCATGATTTCGTCCTCCTTTAAGTACAATCGGCATCCCTATTTGTACTCAAAGTATAGACCTATTTCCATACTTTTATGCACTCATGCTTTTGGCTATTGAGATACATTGAATTCATTCATAACATCTAAAAACTTTTTTGAAAGGGAAGATTCAACAGCAGCAACAGTTTTATCAATTGCATTTTGTATAACGGAATCCTCTTCTTTTAAAAATTTTGATAGTACGTAATCAGGAACTTTCATACCTGCTGGTGGACGACTAATTCCTACTCGAATTCTATTAAATTCTTGTGTACCTAAATGCTGTATTAATGATTTAATGCCATTATGTCCACCCGCACTACCTTTCTGGCGCAGTCGTAGTTTTCCTACCTCTAAATCTAAATCATCATAGATCACAATCAAATCTTCAATTTCTATATCATAATATTCCATAATGGGTCTTACACTTTCCCCTGATAAATTCATGTAGGTTAGTGGCTTCAAAAGCATAACCTTTCCTTCAGGTCGATGTATCGTTGTATACATTCCATTAAATTTCATTTGGTTTAACGGAGCAT
>JAPSJC010000085.1 GCA_031178355.1 Ureibacillus sp. | reverse complement strand
GCGGGAATCTGAAAATACTAAAAAATCACACTTTACTAAAAATTAATTGTGATTTAAAATGAAGTCAGTTAATAACTAAAAAGGAAGATAACGGTACGTAATTTATTGTCAGAATATTCATTAGATTTAGATAATTTTATGATAGTTCAGATTATATAGATTACTATTCATTATCTTCTAAGCAACATAAGGGGGAAAAAACATGAAACAAGGAAACAAACTAAAAAGATTTGCTTCGATTTTCTTAGCAACATCTTTGGTTGTAGGGGCATTAGCGGGTTGTGGAGCTAACTCTAGCTCGAGCTCTAATGGTACAAGTACTAACACAAACGAAGGTGGATCAACAAGTTCTGATACAAGCAGTGAAACGATTAAGATTGGAGCTAACTTAGAACTTACAGGGGATGTTGCATCATACGGATCATCTATTTTAGCAGGTGCAGAGCTTGCAATTGAAGAAATTAATGCGGCAGGTGGCATTGATGGGAAACAGATTGAATTAGTTAAAGCAGATAACAAATCTGATAACGCTGAAGCAGCAGCATCTGCTCTTAAGTTAATTACTCAAGATAAAGTACATGCAATGATTGGACCTGCAACATCTGGTAATATGCTTGCAACAGTTCAAATTGCAAACCAAAACAAAGTTCCGGTAGTTACTGGTTCAGGTACAGCGCAAAACTTAACTGTAAATGAAGACGGTTCGATTAACGAATTTATTTTCCGTACTTGCTTCATTGACCCGTTCCAAGGTGTCGTTGCAGCGAACTTCGCAACAGAATTAGGTGCTAAAAATGTAGCAATCTATGCTGATAACTCTTCTGATTATGCAAAGGGGTTGGCTGCATCATTTAAAGAACAAATTGAAGCAAATGGTGGAACAATCGTAGCTGAAGAAGCATACGTGGCTAATGATGTTGATTTCAAATCAACTTTAACAAAACTAAAATCAGCAAATCCTGATTTTGTTTTCATCCCTGGTTACTACGAAGAAGTAGGTCTAATTGTTAAACAAGCTCGTGAATTAGGCATTGAGGCACCTCTAATGGGAGGCGATGGTTGGGATTCTCCAACTTTAGTTGAGTTAGCAGGTCCGGATGCTTTAAATAACACATATATGTCAAATGCATTCTCATCAGAGGATCCAGAGGAATTAATTCAAAACTTTGTTAAAGCATTTGAAGCGAAACATGGTGAAAAACCAAATGGATTCCACGCACTTGGTTATGATACAGCGAAATTTATTGCAGATGCAATTGACCGTGCGGATTCTACAGATGGAGAAGCAATTAAAAACGCTTTAGCTGAAACAAAAGACTTTGCGGGTGTTACTGGTACATTCTCAGTGGATGATCAACATAACCCAATTAAGTCTGCAACAATTTTAGAATATGTAGACGGCAGCCAAGTATTTAACTCCAAAGTTAATCCTTAATTAATGTATCAAAAGGAGGCTTGTTGCCTCCTTTTTTTCCTTCATATCGGTCTTAATACTATGAAAATATGAAAAAGAGGAAATGTAAAATATACACGGGTGAATAGGAGTGATGATGGATGGAATGGCTCCAACAACTAGTGAATGGTATATCAATAGGAAGCATTTATGCCTTGATTGCCTTAGGTTACACGATGGTGTATGGAATTATTAAATTAATTAACTTTGCACATGGTGATGTTTTTATGCTAGGTGCTTTTATCGGTTTCTATGCAGTCGCTAAATGGGATGTAGGCTTTTTCCCGGCCCTAATTATTTCAATGGTGGTTTGTGCCATTATCGGGGTTATTATTGAACGTATTGCTTATAAAAGGTTACGAAGTGCTACACGTATTGCAGCGCTCATAACAGCAATTGGGGTTTCATTGTTAATAGAGTATACAGTAATTTTCTTCCGTGGTGCTTCACCAGAAGCCTATCCTGATGTATTACCTAAAGTTACAATCGATTTATTCGGTGCAAGTATCAGTAGTCTATCAATCGTTATTATTGCGGTAACAGTTGTCCTTATGCTTCTTTTACAATTCATTGTTCATAAAACAAAAATAGGGAAAGCGATGAGAGCGGTATCCCATGATGCAGATGCTGCAAGATTAATGGGTATCAATGTTGATAATACAATTTCTGCAACTTTTGCTATAGGTTCAGCTTTAGCTGGAGCGGCAGGTGTGATCTTTGGTGTTTATTATACAAGAGTTGAACCGTTAATGGGTGTATTACCAGGTTTGAAGGCATTCATTGCAGCGGTTCTTGGAGGAATTGGAAGTATACCAGGTGCTGCGGTCGGAGGGTATGTTTTAGGAATTGTTGAAACGATTGTCAGTGCGGTAGGTTACTCATTATGGCGTGATGCCGCTGCATTTATCATTTTAATTATTATATTAATCGTAAAACCATCGGGTATATTTGGTAAACATGCCCGAGAGAAAGTGTAGGTGACTGGAAATGAAAAAATCTAAAGCTTTTTTGAGCTATAGTATTTTAGCTCTAGTAATCTATGCGGCTGTACAAGTAATGATTTCGAGCGGAATGATCGATGCGTACTACCAAAATATGCTAGTTACTATGTGTATTAACATAATGTTAGCAGTGAGCTTACATATTGTCATAGGTATAACAGGGCAATTCTCAATTGGACATGCGGGCTTTATGGCAGTAGGTGCTTATTTTAGTGCAATTGCAACAATGAAATTCGGATTACCTTTTCCAGTAGCGATTTTAATTGGAGCTGTGGTAGCGGGTTTAGCTGGGTTACTAGTTGGTGTTCCTTCCCTTCGTTTAAAAGGAGATTACTTAGCAATTGCGACACTAGGGTTTGCTGAAATTATTCGTATTGTCTTCGTAAACGTGGAATTTGTTGGTGGCGCTGCAGGAATGGTAGTAAACCAGATGTCTAATTGGACATATGCATATGTCGGTGTTATTTTAACGATCCTTGTCATTGCAAATTTTACAAATTCCAGACATGGTCGTGGGTGTATTTCCATACGAGAAGATGAAATTGCAGCAGACGCAATGGGTATTAATACAACGTATTATAAGGTGGTTGCTTTTACAATTGGTTCTGCTTTTGCAGGTGTTGCAGGGGCCATTTATGCGCATAACTTCTTTATAATTCAACCAACTACTTTTGGTTTCTTAAAGTCTTTTGATATTTTAATTTTAGTAGTGTTAGGTGGTTTAGGAAGTCTTTCTGGTTCAGTCATTGCAGCAGTATTCTTAACGTTTGTGACGACTTATCTAGCAAATTTCCCAGAAACAAGAATGATTATTTATTCATTAGTATTAATTATTGTTATGTTATATCGCCCAACAGGTTTACTAGGAACGAAAGAAATTACCTCTGTATTTAAGTTTGGCAAAAGAGGAGGTTCAAGTGCATGACAAAAGAACTTCTTTTAAAAGTAGAGAATGTGGGAATTCAATTCGGGGGATTAAAGGCAGTTCAAAACGTCAATATCTTCTTGAACCAAGGCGAATTAGTAGGGTTGATTGGTCCTAACGGGGCTGGTAAAACGACAACATTTAATATGTTAACTGGAGTATATCAGCCAACTGAAGGATCAGTTATTTTTAATGGTCACAACATTAAAGGTCTTCAACCTTATAAAGTTACAAGTATGGGCATTAGTCGTACATTCCAAAATATTCGATTATTTAAAGATATGACAGTATTGGATAATGTAAAAGTAGCCAATCATCGCTTAGCAAAACATAACATTATCTCATCTATTCTGCGATTACCTAGTCATTTTAAGGGTGAAGCGGAGATGGAGAAACAATCTATTGAATTTCTAAAAATTTTTGGGTTAGATATTTACCAAAATGATTTAGCTAAAAACCTTCCTTATGGGATGCAACGTCGACTTGAAATAGCGAGGGCGCTTGCTGCAAAACCAAAACTTTTATTATTGGATGAACCAGCTGCAGGTATGAATCCACAAGAAACGCAAGATTTAATGGAGTTAATTGCCTTTATTCGCAAAGAATTTGATTTGACGATTTTGTTAATAGAGCATGATATGCATTTAGTGATGGGAATCTGTGAAAGAATTTATGTTTTAGACCATGGTCAACTAATTGCTGATGGTAACCCAGAAGAAATTCGTAACAATCCAAAAGTAATTGAAGCTTACCTTGGTGAGGAGGTCGTTGAAGATGTTAAAAGTTGATAACATTGATGTGTTTTATGGAAATATCCATGCATTAAAAAACGTCTCCTTAGAGGTGAATGAAGGTGAAATCGTCACATTAATTGGTGCAAATGGTGCAGGAAAATCAACGTTATTAAAAACGATATCCGGGCTTTTAAAACCAAAGAATGGGAACATCTTTTATGAAACAAAGCAAATTGATGGAAAGCCCGCTCAAACTATTGTGAAAGGCGGAATATCCCATGTTCCAGAGGGGCGTCGTGTGTTTGCAAATATGTCAGTTGAGGAAAACCTAGAGCTAGGGGCATATTTAAGAAAAGATCGAGATGGAATAAAAAAAGACTTTGAAAACGTATTTGACTTATTCCCTAGGTTAAACGAACGAAGAAAACAACTATCCGGAACACTTTCAGGTGGGGAACAACAAATGCTTGCTATGGGTCGTGCACTAATGGCAAAACCTAAGTTACTTCTACTTGATGAACCTTCAATGGGGTTAGCACCATTAATCGTAAAACAAATTTTTGAGATTATTAGAATGGTGAATTCTCAAGGGACAACCGTTTTACTAGTTGAGCAAAACGCGAACATGGCATTGTCTGTAGCTAATCGAGCTTACGTTATTGAGACAGGAAAGATTGTACTTAGTGGTACAGCAAAGGAACTTCAAGAGAGTGACAAAGTAAAAGAAGCTTATCTTGGGGGAGTATAACAGAAAAAAGGGCGATTCTTAAATTTGTAAGTGAAATTTAAGGACCGTCCTTTTTTAGGAAATGAGTCGAGTTTGCTTGTTACTATCGTGCTCCATTAAATATTAATTCAACCATACAATTTCAGTAATACTAATATACATACTGTAGTGACATTGCCATTATTGTTTTTTCTTCGGTGTGTAATTTAATTGTTTAAACAGCTCCGTTCGTTCCTTCTCCGTTAAGTCTCTCCACTGGCCAACTTTCAAATTGCCTAAGTGAATATTCATAATTCGAATTCTTTGGAGTCTTTTCACAGAGTAGCCTAAGGCCGAACACATTCTTCGTATTTGTCGATTAAGTCCTTGCTCTAAAGTAATTTTAAACACATTCGATGAAACCCTTTCTATTTTACAAGGTAATGTTTTAGTATCTAGGATTTCAACACCTGATGACATGCGTTTTAAGAACGCTTCTGTAATAGGTTTATCAACTTGAACAACATACTCTTTTTCGTGATGGTGTTCAGCGCGTAAGATTTCATTTACGATATCACCATCATTAGTAAGCAACAAAAGCCCCTCTGAATCTTTGTCAAGACGACCAATATGGAAGATTCTTTTCTCATGCCCTATAAAATCAACCACATTCCCTTTTATATGTGTTTCGGTTGTGCTTGTAATCCCAACAGGTTTATTTAATGCAATATAAACAAGTTGTTCCTCTTTTTTTACTGGCTTACCATTTACACAAACGGTATCACCATCTTCAACTTGGCTACCAACTGTTGCAAGTTGCCCGTTTATTGTTACTTTTCCTTCTTCAATCAACTTATCAGCGCCTCTTCTAGAGACAATCCCTGTTTCACTTAAATATTTATTAATTCTCATATATTCTCCTATTACATTTACTTGTTTATATGATGGAATACTTTTGACATTACTATTGTTAACATGGATGCAACCTACCATTCATAAGACTCCATTGTATAATTCTATTTTACAAATTAATCCTATAAAATTCCTTATCTTTTTGTCGAAATGTTTTCTATTAAAAAATGAATTTTTCAAGTATATTCTAGTAACTTTATAAATATATATAATTAAATACCTTACTCATAGTTTGGGGAAGTGAGTGCTAAAAGGTGTTAGATAATAAGTAAAGGGGAGAGTTAATTATGACGGTATTAACAATGGCTTATGCATTTCCTAACACAGAAGGCGCAATCATTAACTTCAAAGAAAAGTATGATAACTATATTGGTGGGCAATGGACACAACCTGTAAATGGTGAGTACTTTGATAATGTAACACCTGTAACAGGAAAGGTATATACAAAAGTAGCTCGTTCAACTGCAGAGGATATTGAATTAGCATTAGATGCAGCTCACGCAGCTAAAGATGCTTGGGGTAAAACTACACCTGCAGAAAGAGCAAATATTTTAAATAAAATTGCAGATCGTATTGAAGAAAACTTGGAATTATTAGCAGTTGCTGAGACTTGGGAAAATGGTAAAGCAGTACGAGAAACTTTAAATGCAGACCTTCCTTTAGCGATTGACCACTTCCGTTATTTTGCTGGCGCAATTCGTTCACAAGAAGGTGGCGTTAGCCAAATTGATAATGATACAGTTGCATACCATTTCCATGAACCAATTGGTGTTGTTGGACAAATAATTCCTTGGAACTTCCCACTACTTATGGCAGTTTGGAAACTTGCTCCAGCACTAGCAGCGGGTAACTGTGTGGTATTAAAACCTGCCGAGCAAACACCAACATCCATTTTAGTATTAATGGAGTTAATTGAAGATTTATTACCTCCAGGTGTTGTGAACATTGTGAATGGTTTTGGTTTAGAAGCAGGTAAACCACTTGCTTCGAATCCACGTATCGGAAAAATTGCTTTCACTGGTGAGACTACAACTGGTCGCTTAATTATGCAATATGCATCTCAAAATATTATTCCCGTTACACTTGAACTTGGCGGTAAATCACCAAACATTTTCTTTGAAGATGTAATGGATGAAGACGATGAGTTTTTAGATAAAGCAATTGAAGGATTTGTACTATTTGCCTTAAACCAAGGGGAAGTATGTACTTGTCCATCACGTGCACTAATCCATGAATCAATCTACGAAAAGTTTATGGAGCGTGCTCTTCAACGAGTAGAAGCTATTAAAACTGGTAACCCACTTGACCCATCTGTTATGATGGGCGCCCAAGCTTCTAACGAACAATTGGAGAAAATCTTATCTTACTTGGACATCGGTAAACAAGAAGGCGCAGAATGTCTAACTGGTGGAGAACGCAATCAATTAGACGGTGACCTAAAAGATGGATATTACATTAAGCCAACTGTGTTCAAAGGCGACAACAAAATGCGCATTTTCCAAGAGGAAATCTTTGGTCCAGTTGTAGCGGTTACAACATTTAAAACAAAAGAAGAAGCACTTGAAATTGCAAACGATACTTTATACGGTTTAGGTGCGGGCGTTTGGACGCGCGATATCAACACTGCTTACCGTTTTGGTCGTGGTATCCAAGCTGGTCGCGTATGGACAAATTGCTACCATGCTTACCCTGCACATGCTGCATTCGGCGGATATAAAATGTCAGGTGTTGGTCGTGAAAACCATAAAATGATGTTAGAACATTATCAACAAACGAAAAACTTACTCATTAGCTACAGCCCAAATAAATTAGGATTCTTCTAATCTAAAAGGGGGGGCAAGTCAAGTGGTAGAGCGAGTACTTGCAACAGATGAAGCCATTACCCTTATTGATAAGTTAAAAGAAAAGCACGGACCTGTTATGTTTCATCAATCGGGTGGTTGTTGTGATGGTTCCAGTCCAATGTGTTATCCAGATGGAGATTTACTCATTGGTGATCAAGACGTGTTGCTTGGAGAAATTGGCGGTGCAAAGTTTTATATGCACAAAAACCAATTTGATTACTGGAAGCATACGCAGCTTATTATTGATGTCGTTGATGGACGTGGTGGCATGTTTTCTTTAGAAGGGGTCCATGGGAAACGTTTTTTAACAAGATCTCGGGCATTTACAAAAGAAGAATTAGAGGAATTAAAACTAAATAATGTTTAGGAACTAATGAAGAAGTTCCATTTGAGATAGAGACAAACCACTTACGAAATGGGTTGTCTCTTTTTTCTGTTTTTAAAACTAATATTTTGAAACTTTTTCAAAAGAAAGATAGTCTAACGGAAAATCAGTTTTTTAGGGAGGTGTATATGGAATTGAGGGAGGAACAAGAAGAACAATTAAAAGAGGCAATGGATATTTACGGGGATTATATTGTACGGCTTTGTTATACATATGTGCGAAATTGGATAACGGCTGAAGATTTAGCACAGGAAACGTTTATAAAATTTTATCGAGCAATACCAAAATTTCGTCACCATTCGACGGTGAAAACATTTCTGT
>JAPSJC010000020.1 GCA_031178355.1 Ureibacillus sp. | reverse complement strand
AGTATGCCCTGTATTCTGGTCATCTGGTATTTTTAACTGTGGTTGGCATGCAACCAGAAGTAATATTACTATCAATAAAACATTTAAACTACGAAATAATTTGCCCATTTTAATCCTCCAAAAAATAATTAGTTATGATTTTATATATCTTCTGTATTACAAAAATATAACTACTTAGATAATATATTATTTTTATACGAAGTAGGAATAAGAATATTTGAATTGAATATATTCTACTGATTATGCGGTCGGCGTTGCTTATGAAAATATCTCTTAAGTTTGGGGTAAAATAATTCATATCTAATTATACTTGGGGGTTATTTTATGAGGAGTGCTAGTGCCTATATTTTTGTAGACAAGTGTTTGGAGATTATAGAATTCTATAGGAATATATTTGGTGGGGAAATTACAAATTTACAAAAAAGCGAGGATGGAAAATGTCTTCATGCAGAACTAACAGTAGGTGCATCAATCATTCATTTTTCAGATTCATTTGGACGAACAACACAAGGGGACAATGTCCGGATCTCTCTAGAGTGTGATAACGAAGAGGAGATTAGAAGGACGTATCAATCGCTAATTGTAGATGGGGAAATTACCTATGAATTACAAGAAACCTCATGGGGAGCGTTACATGCAAACTTAGTTGATCAATTTGGAATTGGATGGCTTCTTAATTATCAGAAATAAAATTACAAAATATCAAGTTCACAAAAGCTACAAGAAATTCGGATTTTAAAACACCAAAAATAAGCGAAAGCTCAGAGATAATTCTCTGAGCTTTCGTTAATGGTTATTCTTGTTCAGTTACAGTTTCAGTTTCGGGCTTATTCTTACCTGATGCAAACCACCCAATCACAGCAATTGATAACATGACAACCCAGAATATTGTATTCCAAATCGGTCCTTCCACGAAAGAGTGTGGGATGATATGAATCGCATCATGTGCTAATGTGTGCATAAGTAATTTTACCCCAACCCATCCTACAATTAACATAGCCGCCGTTTCTAGACTTGGACGATCTGTTAATAACTTGATGAACTGCTGCGATGCGAATCGGATAACCACTAAACCAGCAAGTGCACCTAATACGATTAGAACGAATTGAGCAGTATCAATACCGCCAATTTGGCCTAGAGTTGTTGCTGGTAAAGCAATTACTAATGCAACAGCAGCTAGAATTGAGTCAACTGCAAAGGCAATATCAGCTAAAGCGATTTGTGCAACAGTTGCTTTGAAACTTTTTTGTTTGACTTCCGCTTCTCCATGATCCTTCTTGAGGAAATGTTTGACGGCAATAAAAATTAAGTATGCTGCTCCAAGTGCTTGAACCTGCCATACATCAAATAAAAATGAAATAATAAAGATTGCACCGATTCGGAAAATAAAGGCAAGTGCTAAACCGATATCCAATGCTTTCTTCTGAAGTTCTTTTGGTAACCCTTTTGCCATGACTGCCAGTACTAAGGCATTATCTGCTGATAATAATCCTTCAAGGACAATTAAAACCAGTAATACTCCTCCATACTGTATTAATAATGTTAAATCCATCATGATACCTCCAAAAAATAATTTATAATCTCAGAGAAAAAGTAAAGACCTTTGAATTATGAAATAAATTCACAATTCAAAGGTCTTGTTAACAACGCAAGGCTGCCAATAAAACCGATGGGGATTTCCCATGAAATGACGGCTTTATTGTAAAAACTACTCCCCTTCGATCATATACATCTATAATTAACATATACAAAAATACCGAAAAATACAATATATATTTTCAATATAGTTCCAAATATTTTCGGAATTATAGATTAGACCTAGTAATAGTATGTCAAGCGACTAAACAAATATACATAACCCTTTAAAAACATTACAATTCTTAATCTTCAATAAAAAATGTTTTAATCAAGCTAAGTCAGATTGAGCATACTACTATTGTTTCTCTAATGTAATTTTATTTTTACATATAACTGCTTGTATTTCAAAATAGTTAACTTCACCATTTAAAGATTCCCATAGAGGTTTAAGTTTGTCGCTCTGTAATTCGTTGAGCGCATTAATAATTCTTTTCTCTGTACCTAAATCAAAAATTTTACTCCACTTAATTTCATAACCTTCTTCTGCACTTCGGATGATATGATTTTGTATGGTGATAGTTGATAACTGTCGTTTTACAGAAATTTCTTCAATACTAAATCCATCTGTAAACATCTCATATGATAGAACATGGCTCGGCTTGATGTCTATTTCGGTTATATCTATTTTTTGTACTAACGATTCCAAAGGTTTGGGTGCTTCTTTGACGGTTAGATTATTGCTTGTTACAAACTCTTTTATTGCATCAGTAAATGCTTGACCATATTTTGCGTATTTACTTTGGCCAACACCCTTTATTTGAAGCATTGAGGCTTCATCAATTGGGAAATAGCGACACATTTCTTTTAAGGTAGCATCTGAAAAAATAACAAATGGTGGTACTTGTTCTTCAGCAGCAAATTCCTTACGCAATCCGCGTAGTACATCGAACAATTCTTGGTTCTCAGCACGTTCACTCTCCGCTCGAACTGGTGCAGAAGTCTTTTTCATCCAAACCGTTTCTTCCCCTTTTAATACAGGAATGCATTTTTCAGTTAAACTAACAACGGGGTATTTGCCATCAGATAATTGCAAATAATCTTCTGTTAGTAAGTAATTAATTGTATCGACAATTTCTTTTTCGGTTTGAGAGCGAAGAAGGCCGTAAGTCGATAATTGGTTAAAGCCAAGTTCACGAATGCGCTTTTGACTGGATCCTTTAAGGACTTGTGCAATCAGTGTTGTTCCGAAACGTTCGCCCATTCGCTTACAACATGAGAAAATCATTTGTGCCTCGCGCGTAATATCCACCTTTTCACGGGTGTCTTTACAGTTACTGCATTTTTTGCAAGAGGACTCTAATTCGTTCGGATCAAAATATCGAATGATATAAGATTGAAGACATTCTTCTGTATGACAATACATAACCATTTGGTTTAGTTTGTGGTATTCTTGCTCTCGTTTCTCTTCATCAAAAGTGGATTGTTCAATCAAAAATTTTTGTAATTGAATGTCCTGTTTAGAGAATAGAAGTAAACATTCACTTTCATCCCCATCACGACCTGCACGGCCTGCTTCTTGATAATACGCTTCGAGATTTTTTGGTAAATTATAATGAATGACGAAACGTACATTGGATTTATCTATCCCCATTCCGAAAGCGTTCGTGGCAATCATGATTTGCTTTTCGTCATAGACAAATTGCTCCTGCGCTTCCTTTCGTTCTATTTCAGCAAGACCTGCGTGATATTTTGAAACAGAATATCCTTGGACAGATAAATAATTGTATAGACCATCAGTTTCTTTTCTACTCGATGTATATATAATTCCAGACTCGTTAGGATGTTGTTTCAAATAATTCATAATAAAATCTCTTTTGTTTGAACCTTTAACCACATTGAAGCTTAAGTTTTCTCGAGCAAAACCTGTTTTAAATGTATCATCGCTGTCAATTTGTAATAAGGAACGAATGTCGTTCGCAACATTAGCAGTTGCTGTAGCGGTTAATGCAATTACGATTGGCCGCTGATTTAGTTTTTTCAAAGATGAAACGATTGATCTGTAGCTTGGTCTAAAATCATGTCCCCATTGTGAAATACAGTGGGCTTCATCAAAGGCAATAAGAGGAATATGTACAGAATTTAATATATCAATGAAATATTCAGAATCAAATCGTTCTGGAGCAACATAGACAAGTTTGTATACTCCTCTACGAATATCATAAAGTCGCTCTTGAAGTTCTAATTGAGAAAGTGAGCTATTAATAAAGGTAGCTGGTATATCAGAGGCAGTTAGTGCATCAACTTGGTCCTTCATAAGTGAAATTAGTGGAGAAATGACAAGAGTCGTGCCATTGCATAATAGAGCAGGTATTTGAAAGCAAAGTGATTTTCCTCCACCTGTAGGGAGAATACCAAGCGTGTTCCTTTTTTGTAATACGTTTTCTATGATTTGTGCTTGGCCATTTCTGAATTCTGTATAGCCAAAATATTGATTTAACAGATTCTTTGCTTCATTAAGCAATAAAATCACCTCTTAATCTAACAGGTTATCTAGTTAGTATAGTGAAGATATATCACTTTTTCAAATGGTTCATAAAAGGGCAGTGGTTCAACCTGGCCTATTATTGCCAATCAGGCCAAGATAGCGCCAAGCCTGCCAGCTAGTTGGCAGAGAAGTTTTCTGTAAATAGTTTATTTGTTCTATACAACATAGAACAGCTTTGTTATAATAAACGCAGAACAAATTTGTTCTAATATGTATAGAACAGTTATGTGGAGGGTCGTTTTTATGTAATGTAATTAATACATAAAACAATAGAAAAGAGTGTGGACGTATGGTAAATGGATTTATTCGTGTAAACGAGTTGTACAAATCTTTTGATCAGCAATCCGTTTTACAAAATGTAAATTTTCAAGTTAATAAAGGTGAAATTATTGGGCTAATTGGTCCAAATGGTTCCGGAAAAACGACATTTATTCGTATATTAAACGGTGTGATTAGGTCTGACAAAGGTTCTATTGCTATCAACGGACTTGACCCTATTAAAGATGGAGATGACATTCGAAAAATGTCAGGCATCGTGACTGAAAGTGCAGGTCTTTATCATCAAATGAGTGGTGAAGAGAATTTACGATTCTTTAGTGATCTTTACGGTGTGGCTAATAAAAATCGGATTGTGGAATTGTTAGTCCTCTTTGATCTCATTGAACATAAGGATAAAAAAGTTGGAAAATACAGTACTGGAATGAAAAAAAGACTAGCCTTAGCTAAAGCTTTACTTCATAAACCAGATATTCTCTTCCTAGATGAACCAACGAATGGACTTGATCCGGATGGGATTAAATTAGTCCTCTCATATCTAAAAAAATATAATGAAGAAACCGGAACAACGATGATTATTTGCTCTCATGTGCTCCATCAATTAGAGAACGTTTGCCATTCTTTCGCATTTATCGATAAAGGAACCATCGTCGAACAAGGGACTTTAAATTCGCTTGCAGACAAATATATAGATACGTTAAAAGTACAAGTGGAAACGACTTTGAAGCCTACAGGGCCAAATTATTTAGGATATAAATACACTGACGTGGGGAATAAGAAGCTAGTTTTTGAATTACAATCAAAACACGAAATTTCCAAACTATTAAATGAAATACTTAAAACAGATGAAGTGTTTTCTATTACACACATGAATACTGACTTGGAGTCGATTTACTTTAAAGTAAGGGGGATACAACATGATTAGTAAATCAATCATTAGAAAAGATATTATTGATATCACGAGAAGTAAAACGTTATTAATTACACTGATTATCATTCCAATCATCTTTTCAGTTGTTTTCCCATTTGTTATTGTGGGAGGTGCCCTTATCTTTGATTTAGAAAAAGTGGCTGGATCAGATTTAAATATGATGCTTGATAAATTTGTGAGTGTCATGAATCCAGCTGTAGCGTCCTACTCAGTTGAACAACAGATTGTATATATTTTCATAAATTATCTTCTACCAACATTCTTTTTACTTGTACCTATCATAACTGCGATGACAGTTGCAGCGAATAGTTTTGTAGGCGAAAAGGAAAGAAGAACATTAGAAAGTTTGCTATTATCACCTATATCAATTAAGGGACTGTACTTAAGTAAAATCATTGCATCAATAATTCCACCACTATTTGTATCCATTATTAGCTTCATCATTTGTGGTGTAATCATTAATGCACTAGGATATCCACTGTTTCAAGCATTAATCTTTCCATCTACGAACTGGATTGTCTTGATTAGTTGTCTTTCACCGATGATTATCTTACTCGTTGTCCTTGTTAATATTCTTATATCTTCAAAAGTGAAGACGTATCAAGAAGCCCAAAACATTGCTGGGATTATTGTCCTGCCAATTGTTGCATTAACCATTGGACAAATAAGCGGTGTTTTCCTATTAGGGATAGAATTGATTCTAATTATTTCAGCAGTTTTACTCATTATAAATACTATTATTTTAATAAAAATTTCGAGATTTAAAGACCGTTCAGAGCTTTTTGAGAAGCAAATATTTTAGTAATATTTTGTGCCTATCCTACTTATAAGTAGGATAGGCATTTTCTTTTCCTCGACTTTTTTAACAATACATACTTTTACTTCAACTTTTTAGAAATAGTAAAAATTTGACGATGAAGAGTGCGTTCGCTAGAATTTTTACTTATAAAAGGAAATCAATGAATTGGAGTACTATTTAATATGAAATTTAGAAATTTACTAATCATTTTAGTAATGGCAATTATATTGCTACTAACAGCATTGATTTTAGTAACATCTAAATACATAAGTGGAAAATATGTGATAGATGAAATCCTTTATTACTTAACGAATGGTGTAGATGGTACATCGGAAGGATTATTAGGTTACTGGATTGGGGAGAACATTCTTCCATTTATCTTAATCTTTTTAGTCATTCTAGTCCCCATTTTACTCCCTATAAGAAAGACTATAAACTTTCGCCTTTTGAAGAAGAGAATCCAGGTTTCACTCTTTCCTACAACAAATAAATTTCGGCTTAGTTATTCTTTTTTGCTTTTAATGATTTCAATTGTTGTCGCTTTTTTCTTACTTGAAATCGATGACTATTTAAATCGAACTTTTGAAAACTCAACTTTTATAGCAGAGCAATATGTTGATGGACAAGAAGTGACAATACAATTTCCTGATAAAAAGCGGAACTTAGTTCTAATTTACTTAGAATCCATGGAAAACACTTTAATTGACAAAAAGAACGGTGGGGGCTGGGACTATACTGTAATTCCTGAATTAGAGGATCTTGCAATGAAAAACTTAAATTTTTCAAACACGGAAAGAATCGGTGGGGCATATCCAATAAGTAATACAGTTTGGACAGTTGCAGCGATGGTAGCTACTACGTCAGGCTTGCCACTAAAAATTCCAATAGAGCGAAATAGTTACACAACATCAGATAGTTTTCTTGAAGGTGCATATACATTAGGAGATGTACTAAAAGAAGAAGGTTATAACTTAAAGTTAATGGTAGGTTCAGATGCGAGCTTTGGTGGTCGTACAAATTATTTTACTAAGCATGGAGAGTATGAAATTTTTGATTACAATACAGCAATTGAAGAAGGAAAAATGACCGAGGAAGATAAAGTCTGGTGGGGCTATGATGATCAAGATTTGTTTACATGGGCAAAAGATGAAATCTTGGAGTTAGCAAGTGAAGAGAAACCATTTAATTTTACGTTACTCACGGTAAATACTCATTTTCCAGATGGCTATTTAGAAGAAAGTGCTGAAATAAAATATAACTCGCAATATGAAAACGTCTACGCTCATTCATCTAAACAAGTAGATGAATTCATGCAGTGGATAGAACAGCAAGATTTTTATGTGAATACAACTGTTGTCTTGTTAGGAGACCATTTAAGTATGCAAGATCCTACTTATTATGAAGGGAAGGTTGATCCAGAGTATAATCGAACGATGTATAATGCATTTATAAACGCACCCATTAAACCCGTAACAAAAAATAATAGATTGTTTACTTCACTTGATATGTATCCTACAATTCTTGCAAGTATGGGGGTCCAAATAGAAGGAAATCGATTGGGACTGGGGACGAATTTATTTTCGAATAAAAGAACTTTAGTAGAAGAGTTTGGATTAAATTATGTAGACCGAGAACTAAGTAGAAACTCGCATTTTTATAACCGAGTAATATTAAATAATGATTATTTTGATCTAATAAAGCAAGCTGAATAATTTAAAATTGAAGCCCAACTATATAATGGGCTTCTTTTAACTTGCTTTATGTAAAACTTTGAAATTATTGGAATACTATTAGGTAAAAAATAACGATCTATGTCGAAAAATAGCTCTGAAATTGGTAAATTATGAATCTAGTTAATTAGGCAAATAAGTAGTATATTGATAGAAATGAGAGCGTAAAGGGTTCCTCATTTGAAAAAGGCAAATCTATCGAAAGATAGGGACGCAAAGCTTCAGATCTACGGGAGACTATGATGGCTGGGCTACCAAATGAAGAATTAAGAATTTGCTCGAAATATTGAGTAATTCCCGATTCTTCCAATAAAAAATGGAGGGATTTTAATGACTAATAAATTTAACAAAAATGTACGTAACGTACTCGCAACAAGTGTTTTAGCAGCAACTTTTGCTTTTGGATCAGGACAAGCATTTGCAAATGAGGACGAAACAAATAACGAAAATGAGGCTCAACTTGTTGATGTAGTAGATGAAACTGAATCTAATTCAACAATTGAAGAACCAACAATTGATAGCGAAACTCAAGAAGCTAATGTAGAGCTAAATGAGTCATCGCCTGAAGAATTAGAAGAAAATACAAGTGGAGAAACTCAAGAAATTGTTGAGGAAAATTCTACTCAAGAGCCTATTAGTATAATTGATTTCTTTAATAATGTATTAAATTCTATTCAAGTTGCAATTGAAAATAATGATGCAATTGAAGCGATTACGCTAGCGAAAGATGCTCAAGCTAAAATTAATGAAGCAGAAGCATTACTAGCTGAAGGAAATGAAGAACAAGCAAGTGAATTATTAGCACAAGCTCTTGCTCAACAGGAATTAGCCCTCAAGAAATATGAAGAAGCAATAAATGAAGTAGAAGAGGATGCTGTTGAAGAAGGGATACAGGTTGAAGAATCAGATGAAGAACCAACAAACGAAGAAACTGAACTTGAACTAGCTGAAGAAATAGGAACAATTGAATCAGTGCGTGCTAAACTTGAAGTAAAATTCTCAAGCAACTTAATTGCGCTTCAATCAGCTCTTGAAAAAGTACAAAACCCTAATGCTAAAGCAGCATTAGCTAAAAACGTTGAAAAAGCAAAAGTTCGACTAGAAAATAAAGTGAATAAAAAATTGGCAAAACTTGTAGCAGAAGGAGTAGTCAATTCCGAACTTGCAAGTGAAGAGCAAAACAGTGAAACCGATCAATTAGTAAATGAACAAGAAAATATTAGTAACGATACTTCGAACAATATAGAAGAAGAGAACGTTGCCACAACACAAAATGTAGTAAAAGTACAACCAAAAGTAACTGAAAAAACATACGAGGCAACTGAAATTGCTAATAAAGAAAAAAATGAACAAAAAGAAGTTGCTAAAAAAGTTGTAAAGCAGGATGAAAAACAACAAGAAAAAGCTGCTAAACAGGATGAAAAACAAACAGAAAAAGCTACCAAACAAGCTGAGAAACAACAAGAAAAAGCTGTAAAACAGGATGAAAAACAAACAGAAAAGGCTACAAAACAGGCTGAGAAACAAGCAGAAAAAGCTGAAAAGGTAGAAAGTGAAGAAAAAGGCAATAAAGGCAATGAAAACGGGAAAAACTAATAGATAAATTATAATTAAAGGAACTTTGTTAAGCAAAGTTCCTTTTTTAGTTTACTGTGTAAAATCTACTGTAAGATCGCCTTGATATGGAACGTGTTCAACTGTAATGATGATATCATTTCCATCTTTATCTTTCCCATTTCGTTTATAAGTAAACTTGCCTTCATTTAATTCAGTAATTTCAAGGATTGCTCCGTATTTATTTTCACCTAGTGAAACATGAGCTCGTATTTTATTCCCATTTACTACGTTGAAATAGCCATAATCTCCACGGCTCTCACCGGTATTAGGGTCAAAAAATTCGTACTTGTTTGTTGTATCATCGTATTTAGCAAGGCCTAGGAAGTTTGAATTGAATTCTGATACATCATTTCCATCTTCATCTAATGCAATGGTTCCTTGCCACAATGTATTAGCTAGTATTTCATCACCATCAATGTCAGCATCAATTTCTCCTGTAAATGTCTCTAAGGTTTTATCTGGTGTAGTAAAAGTTAGTTCTGAGTCATGGTAGGGGATATGATCTACGTAGATTTCTACGTCATTTCCTTCTGCATCTTTCCCAATTCTTTTATAAGTAAATAGATCTTTCGTTAGTTCTGTAATCTCAACTACTGCGTGATTACCCGTGGATTCTGAAATTAAAACTCTATATTTACCATCATTTGTTACAAAAAATGTTCCATAATTTCCACGACTTTCCTTAGTCGTCTTATCGAAAAATTCGTATCGGGCTGTTGCATCGTCATATTTTGCAAGTCCAATAAAATTTATATTTTCATCTGTTAAATCATTATTATCTTGATCATATACTTTTGTACCTTGCCAACTCGTACTACTTAGAATTGCTTCTAATTCTCGACCATTCGGTTTTACTACTTTACGTTCTTCAGAACTACCATCGTTGGTAATTAGAAAAAAGGAAACAAGAACAGCTGTACATGCTAAAAGAATTGAGATAATATGCTTTTTCATCGTTTTCCTCCAATATTCATTTGTCATTTGAAAATATTATAAAAACATCACTATTCTTCCCACATTTCATTAGAAAATACATCATTTTAACTTTTGAAAATCTGTAATTACTTCATAATTTCTCCTTTGGTTATAAGTGCAAATTATTTTTTTGAAAACATTCCATGAGGTGAAACTTAAATTTAAAATACACGACAAATGGTATGGTTTATAACTTTATCCAAAAATTGGGGGTTTTACGGAAATGGTAAACAAATTGTTTGTACTATCTACATTAACAGGTGCTCTTATTATAGGGAGTACTGGTGTTTCAGCTGCATCTATATTCAAAGATGTAAAAGAAGGATATTGGGCAGATGATGAAATTAATTATTTGTACGACCATCAAATTACGAGTGGCTATCCTAATGGTTTGTTCATGACGAATAAATTGATAACAAAATCACAAGTTGCAGTGATGGTTGCAAAATCATTAAACTTAAATCCTAGTAAAAATTCTAAAATACAATTTGAAGATGTAACTAAGAAACATCCTTCCTACAGTGAGTTCGTCGCAGTAGTCGAAGCTGGTATATTCCCTAAAGATTCTAAATTTAATCCGAATGAACACCTTACAAAAGCGGATGTCGCTGAGGTATTAGTAAATGCGTTTAAACTAAAGGCGACGGGAACTATACAACTAAAAGATGTGGTGAAAACATCTGAACATTATGATGAAATTGCAGCTTTGATTGAAAACGATATAGCAGCAATAGGGGCTAATCAAAAGTTTATGCCAAATAAAAAAGTAACGAGAGCCGAGTTTGCTGTGTTACTAACACGCGCATTAGATTCAGATTTCTTGCCAACGCAATACAACATTGCTCAAAATGTGAATCCAATCATTATACTTTTTGATTATGTAATAAAGAATCCAGATGGAATTGATTCTTTATTTGCATTGAAAAATGACTTTGGATTTAAAGAATTAAGTAAACATATTAAGAGTCTTGAAATATCTAACTTTAAAGAGATTGCACGTTTAAATGGTTCAACGGAATTTGTCGTGCATCTTAACGTTGATCTAGATACTAATAAGCAAGGGTTATTAGTAGACGGAGAGAATGTACTGTATTTTTTAATTCAAAAGAATGATTATATGGATTTTAGCATTGTATCTATTGATACAAAACCTCATTTAAAGGGAGACGATTCGATTTCTTTTACGAATGAGACGGCTGTTGATTTAATCGCAAACGCTAAAAAATCTTATTGGTACGTTGTTAGTGGTGGGGAAGGTACTGGAGAAATGAAGACATTTACAAAAGACGGTTTGGAATATCGTTATATGTCAGATTCTCTTGATACGGAGGCAAAATTAAAAGCGTACTTGGGCCAAACGTATACTCCTGATCAGGTGGAGAAATTATATAAAGATCTTGGCTTCATCATAAATAATGGTAAACTAGCACAGCCAAATGCAGATGGTGGAAGTTTATTAAACTTCGAAAAAGCAACAGCTACTCTTGTTTCAAAATCAGCTACTGTCATTAAATATGAATTGAAAGTTCCGCTTGGAGATACGAATGAAGTTCAGTCAATGATAGGGGAATTACGTTTTGTAGAAGGAAAGGGTTGGCGCGTTCATAGCCTAGTAGATATAGGGCAATATGAATTGTCAAATGAAGTTGCAGTTGTTTTATTTTCAGAAGCACATAAAGCATATTGGTATGCGGTAATGGGTGGAGAAGGCGAAGGGGAACTTGAAACCTTTACAAAAAACGGCATAGAGTACCGATATATGTTAGAGTCTCTTAATACGGAAGATAGATTAAGAACGTATTTAGGTCAATATTATACACAAGTACAAGTGGAAAAGTTATATAAAGATCTAGGGTTCATTACAAACAAAGGTAGACTTGCACAGCCAAATGCAGATGGAGGAAGCTTATTAAACTTCGAAAAAGCAAAAATTGACGTGGTCTCAGATACCGGAGCTGTAAAGAGATTTAAGTTAACAATCCCTCTAGGAGATTCAAAAATCGTAGAAACCATGATAGGTGAACTTCATTTTGTTGAAAATGAAGGATGGCGTGTGGCTAGCTTAAAATAAATGAAGTAATTATGAGGCTGGGAAAAACTAGCTTCAATAATAAAAAAACGTGAAATCGCTCCTAGATTTCACGTTTTTTAAATATTCAACAATTAAATCAGAGTGAAGATCCGCAAATAAAATAGGCGGAGAAACTCCGTCTAATGTTTATAGTGGGCGCAAAAGAAACGGATATAAGTGGAGAAATTCCGATTAACTGTTCTAATTTAGGCGAAATTTAAAGATTTGGAATGGATAACCTTTAATTCGAAAAAATATAAGGATTTTTTAATATAAGCGGAATAATTCCTTTTAAATAGTCCAGGCATAGTAAGATGACTATTCGGTTTATATGCTAATTAAACAATGTGTTAGGAAACCTGGGATTCCTAATCCCAAGTTTTACACCTTTGAAGAGAACCCTTTACACAAGGGTACGGCGTCCCAGTCTCTACTTTTGGTATGTTCAATGAGTATTAGCGATTCGTCAAAATTACCCCACCAATAACAGCAAGTCCCCCGATAATTTGAGCGGCATACAATTGTTCTCCTAAGAAAACCGTCGCAAAGATTGTTGCAAAGACTGGAATTAGATTTAAGAAAATGCCTGCGCGGTTTGCCCCGATTGTAACTACGCCTTTATTCCAACTTAAGAATGCAACAATCGATGCTAATATTCCCACATAGAGAATAGCGCCAATCGTTTTACCTGACCAAATAATTGGGCTTTCCATGGTTGCCAATTCATAAGCACTAAAGGGCATTAACATAATTGCCCCCATTCCAATTGAAACTAAAAATGTTGAGAAACCAGGTAGGCGGTCTGCATATTGTTTAACTAGTAGCGAGTAGACACTCCAACAAATTACTGCAACTATTACAATCAAATCTCCAATATTAAATGAAAAATTAATTAGATTCTCTATTGACCCTTTCGTTAGGATGAAAAGTACACCTACTAACGAAATCGTTGTACCGATCATTTGATTGCGACTAACCTTAATTTTTAGAAAGGCAAATGATAATATGTATAAAAAGATGGGTGTTAATGAATTCATTAATGAAGCATTAATAGACGTTGTATAATAAACTCCAATATAAACTAGCGTATTAAAACTAGCGACCCCTGTAAGCGCAAGCACTATAACAATTGGCCAATGCTGTTTGATCGTTAACCAATCTCGTTTTACATATTTAAATGCAATAGGGAAAAAGACAAGAAATGCAAGACACCATCTAAGTAAAGACAAGGTTAGTGGGGGAATTTCTCCTGTTATTGCACGTCCTATAACAAAATTTCCGGCCCAAAGTAGTGTTGCGAGTATTAATAATATATGTGGTGGGAAATTCATAACATTAACCTCCTTATATTAGAATAATAGCTCAATTATAGCTGTTAAAAATTTAACTTCAACCAAGGTTTTACAAACAAGAAGAATGTGTATGGAATGCAGAATTTTCGATTAGTTTAGAATTAAAAAAGGAGTATCTCACTATTGAGATACTCCCGTTCATAACGACTGTCGAGACAAAATTACTATTAGTGTTTTTTACTTTTGCTTTGGTTGGTTATTAGTCATCGGTAAAAAAAGTAACAGGTAATCGGTCATCGGTTTGCCATATGTGTTAGGTTGAATTTGCACGACGGGCATTTTGACAGTACGTTATGCCTCGGTTTGGATTCTCACCGCCCCGAGGTATACTGACGCAATTTCGCCAAACTCATTTAAAAATAGTTTGAATCATCAAATTCAATTTCTACTTGATAGTTTTTTGCATTTATTAAATTCGATAAGCGATGTGCTTCTTTTTCTAATTCATTGGCTCTAACACGGTACTCTGCTGGATCGTACAATGTTACTTGATAAAAAATAACATTCTCACCAGTGCTATGATAAAGTCTTTCCTTTTCAGCTTTGCTCATCTCTTTATATAATGCTGATTCAGCTCGTAGTTGACTGGCAAGTTCAATTGCTTCTACAATGGGTAACTGTTCTTCTTTAAAAGTAATTGTGTTATCAATGTTGGCACGGTAAATTAGACGATCTAAAGTTCTTGAATCTTTCCTAACTCGTGAAAGTTCTGCTTCAACTTCTGTTAGTAATCGGCCAGAAGGTTTTGGGGTTTGTCCTTTTTCTATAACGACTCTACTCACTGATTGGATTTCGTTGGTTAATTCTGCAATCTTTTTCGTTAAAATACTTTTTAATTTTACTGCTTCTGCCAGTGGAATCTTTTTCATTTTCATTCGCCCCTTATAGTAATATAGTAGGTTCACTTGATGAAAGTATGAATGTCTTATAGTCTCCACCACTTACTTGACAAAACATTTTGCCAGCTGATTGAAGTAGTTCTTGGCATTCAGCATCAGCTAATGATGGTCTTAAATAGAAAATTTGAAGAGCATTTGTTGTTTCCTCTGTTACAGCAGTACGTTTAGAATCAACAAATGGACTACCAAAGGCCCCTTTTTCATCTTTCGAACATAGAATATTCTTCAATGAATTATCTCGACCATTTAGCCCTTCGTAACTCGTTTCTTCATTGCCAACGGATAATAGAACGTCTCCTTCAATCTTGGAAAGATCGTATATCCCAATTGGAATTTCAAATTGTAACGAGAAAAAATTATTCAAATCAACAGCAAGGTGAAAAGGTTCTAAGTAGTTTTCTTTTGAAATTCTACGCATAAGACTTTCAGCTGAATGTCGATATCTATTAGGATCTGCACCAAACGATTTCCAGACCTTTCTCCATTCAGCTATTCCAGGTCGTTCGGTGACAGGTTTTTCTTGCAATTCAAAATATAGGTTTTCTTGAAATAAACGTGTGCGACCTTTTATCATTTGAGGAGATTCTGATACAACAATTTTGGTATAATGGATAATGCCGATTTTAAATTGGCTAGTTGTTTCGAAAAGAACTGGATCAATTGTAATTTTCATATTGAGTCACCTACTCGACTTTTATTTCATTCAGTAGAAGTTACCCGCTTCTATGAGTGATTGATGAATTTGATAAAAAGTTTTTCATCCATTGAAGGATAAACCCTTTACTGAAATTTATGAACTTAGACTAAGAGCGCGACGTCCTGTGGCGATGTCTAAGTGACCAACTCCTGTTGGCCCAAAGCCTCCGGCGGATGCCATAGATTTTTTAAAGGTAATATTTGAGCGAGCTCGAAAAAAATCTAGGCGCAAATACGCCAAGGCGAATTTGATTATATATACCAATATTTTACCAAAGAAAGGAGCGGAATGCGAAAGTGAGCATCGAAGAATTAAAGATAGAGTTAATTGACTATGCAAAATCAATTGGCGTCGATAAAATTGGGTTTACGTCCGCATCGCCGTTCAATGAATTAAAGAACCGTTTAAAGCGACAACAAGAACTAAATTACCAATCTGGTTTTGAAGAGTCTGATATAGATAAACGCACTGAACCTGTAAGACTACTTGAAGGTGCCGAAAGTATTATTGCAATAGCACTTGCTTATCCTTCTAAAATGGAAGAAGCTCCCGCCGGAAAAAAAGGTGCAAGACGGGGAATCTTTGCCCGAGCATCTTGGGGAATTGATTATCATGTAGCCGTCCGTAATCGGTTAAAACTAATTGAAGAGTGGCTAGTTGAACGAGTTCCCAAAGTGAAACTGAAATCTATGGTGGATACTGGAGAACTAGTGGACCGTGCTGTTGCAGAACGAGCAGGTATTGGTTGGAGTGGAAAGAATTGTTCGATTATTACACCTGAGTTTGGATCATATGTGTATTTAGGTGAAATGATAACAAACATTCCTTTTGCGCCAGATTCACCGATAGAAAATGAATGTGGTGATTGCACACTATGTTTGGACGTTTGCCCGACAGGAGCGCTAGTTCAACCAGGTCAGTTAAATGCAAAAAGTTGTGTAGCATTTTTAACACAAACGAAAGATTTTTTACCGGAGGAGTTCCGTGCGAAAATCGGAAATCGAATTTATGGTTGTGATACTTGCCAAACGGTCTGTCCAAAAAATAAAGGGAAATTGAATTGGATTCATGAAGAGTTTAAAGCGGATCCGGAAATTGCGAAGCCTTTATTACAACCTTTGTTGAATATATCGAATAAAGAATTTAAATCGACCTTTGGGCACGTTTCAGGTAGTTGGAGAGGGAAGAAACCTATTCAACGCAACGCAATTATTGCACTAGCTCATTTTAAGGAAGTGGAAGCTGTTCCTGATTTAATTGATATAATGAAAAGAGATGAGCGACCTGTCATGAGAGGTACAGCTGCATGGGCTATAGGGAAAATTGGTGGACCTTTAGCTGAGGAAGCTCTAACAGGTGCGAAAGAAGTAGAGAAAGATGAGCAGGTACTTTCTGAAATTGAGAAAGGGCTAAAACTGCTTGCGTCGGTTTGAGAGAATTAAAGTTAAATTAAGGAAGTGTCGATTTTGCCATTGCATATTGTTTTATATCAACCAGAAATTCCAGCGAATACAGGTAATATTGCGAGAACTTGCGCGGGAACAAATACATCTCTACATTTAATTCGTCCTCTTGGATTTTCTACAGACGATAAAATGCTAAAACGTGCTGGTTTGGATTATTGGGAACATGTGAATGTGGTATACCATGATTCATTAGAAGACTTTATAGAATACTCAAAAGATGGTGACGTTTTTTTAATCGAAACATATAGTGAAGAGCCATTTTCGACCCATGATTTTAGTAACCGAGCACGTGATATTTATTTTATATTTGGGAAGGAAACAACTGGATTACCAAAAGAATTTGCTTACGAAAGACGCGAACGATGCTTGCGTATTCCACAAAGTGATCACGTACGATCATTAAATTTATCGAATACAGCTGCGATTGTTATCTATGAAGCATTAAGACAGCAGAATTATCCAGGATTAAAATAAAGTAAAGAGTCTGCTTTGAAAGGTTCACTTTCTAGACAGACTCTTATTATTTTGAAAGTGTAATGCTCAATGGGCTTGTCGCGGAATTGCTCAACTTTATGACAATATCACTCAACTTTGTGACAATATGACCCTACTTTATGACAAAATCGCCCCAACACACCTTTTTACTATCCTTCTAACGTAAACACTATACGAATCCCTGATGGATCCACGGTAGAAAAAGCTTGTTTACCACCAAATATTGGTGCACCAATAAATTCTTCTACAACAGTACCTACACCACGTAAGTTACCCTTAATTTTTTCTGCTTGCTCTTCATTGTCTAACACCAAAGTATAAGATTTTAATCCAACACTATTCTCAGGAGCAGGATGACCACCTGCACTATTCCAAGTGTTCATACCAATGTGGTGGTGATATTTTCCAGTTGAAATGAACAATGCTTGATGACCAAAACGAGTTACCACTTGGAATCCCAATACTTCTGTATAGAATTTTTCTGAAGCAGCTAGGTCTGATACAGAAAGGTGGATGTGCCCCATAACGGTACCCTTAGGTAAGCCAGTCCAATTTCCATCAGCTTCTGCAAGAATAGAGGGGATATTCACTTGCTCCGTTGTCATGTAAACAAAATCGTTATCCCAAATCCATGTTTCTTCTGGGCGATCTGTATATACTTCAATACCGTTTCCATCTGGATCGTATAAGTAAATTGCTTCACTTACATGATGATCTCCAGCACCAATTCGAATGTTTGCTTCAACAATATTTTGAATAAAGTTTCCTAAGTCCTTACGAGTAGGTAAAAGAATTGCGAAATGATAGAGTCCAGTTTGTCCACCTTGTAAACTTTGTGCATTATCTACTTGTTCTAAAGACAAAATACTTGTAGCACCATCAAATGTTAACACTGCAGTATTGCCAGATTGTTCAAGCAGATCAAACCCAATGATTTTTTGATAGAATTCAATTGAACGTTGTAAATCGGATACTTTTATTTGAACATGTGAAACATACATATTTGGTTTTTTATGAAAATGGGTAGTCATGAATATCCCTCCAGAAAATAATTATATTAACTTACTTTATGTAACTAAGTATATTTTTATCACTAAATTAAGTCAAGGAATAAAACTAATAATAATCATAGTATTAGCCTCTACGTAGTAGAAAAAAGGCAACCATAAATATGGTTGCCCTTTTAAGTAAAGATATGTGTTTCGCCAATTTAACTATGTATTGGCTTCTTATTATAAAGATTAGTCTTCTTTAGAATAGTTACCCTCATAACCAGCAGTCAAGAGTGCAGTTAGTATAGAAAGACAAATAACGATCATTATTACTGTATTCATGGAAGAAACCTCCTAATGTAAATAGACTGTCATTATTAGTATAGCCTAAAATATTTTTCTTTACTATATAAAATTATGACGTATTTGGTTCAAATCAATGATTTTGGGAATAGTACAATAAGGAGGTTGATGCAGATGGAAAATGAAAAAATGGAACCAAGTGGACATATGACAAACAATATGGCAGATGTAATTTGGTTAGGGAAACAGATGGAAAGAATGCGTGAAGGATCACAACTTGCTGAAGATATGCGTTTTCCTGATCCAATTCAATTTGATGCAGAAGATAATGACAACGATGAAAA
Source organism: Ureibacillus sp. (assembly GCA_031178355.1). Taxonomy (GTDB): domain Bacteria; phylum Bacillota; class Bacilli; order Bacillales_A; family Planococcaceae; genus Ureibacillus. Next base: position 10,661 of record JAPSJC010000020.1, on the reverse strand, counting down.
ATATAATTAAAAAAATTGAAATAAAAAAGAGGCTAGGACAGAGTATATTTTAACAATATAAAAAATTGTTTAATAGTAACAAATTGCTAATTACCTTATTAGAAAGTGTTCGTTGGAGATGCAGGCTGAGACTCCTACAGGATAAAACGACCTAAAAGGAACAAAGGCTAAGAGCGCCACGTCCTGTGGCAACGCCTTCGTGACCAACATCGTGTTGCCCTAGACCACGCATAGTTTACTAGTGTGGGCTCGAGGGTCGCTTGAGGAAAGCGAAGCCTGCATCGGAAACGAACGATTCTTAATATCAAAAAAGTATAATCCAAATTCCAATGGAATCTACACTTACCATTTTGTCCCGTTTATTTTTAAGACTGGACTTGATAATTCTTTAATTCTTCACGTAATTTTGCCTTTAAAAATTTACCAACTGACGTTTTAGGAATTTCTTGCAAGAATACAATATCATCTGGTAACCACCATTTAGCAAACTGACCTTCAAGTGAAGCGATTAATTGTTCCTTAGAGGCATTTTTACCTTCCTTTAAAACAACGCATGCAAGAGGACGTTCTTGCCATTTTTCATGTGGAATTGCGATAACAGCAGCCTCTGCAACAGCTTCATGTGTCATTAATGCATTCTCTAGGTCAACAGAAGAAATCCATTCGCCACCACTTTTAATTAAATCCTTTGTGCGATCTGTTATCTTTATATAACCTTCAGGTGTAACAACAGCAATATCCCCCGTATACAACCAACCGTCTTTGAAAGCATCAGTAGTACGTTCATCCTTATAATATTCATGGGCAATCCATGGTCCACGAATACGTAGTTCACCCATTGTTTTTCCATCCCAAGGTACTTCGCCTTCTTCATTCACAACTTCTGTATCAAGTAGTGAAACAGTTAAACCTTGAGTAGCACGAATATTTAATTTCTCTTCCCTCGACCATTCCTCCATAGCAGAAGTATAGGTTGATAAACTCACGATTGGTGTCGTTTCTGTCATTCCGTAACCAACAATAAATGGAACACCAAATTTATCTTCAAATGTTTGAATTAATCCTTTTGGAGATGCCGATCCGCCGCATACAATTGCTCTTAACGACGATAAGTCACGTGGATTTTTTTCTTGTTCCTGTGCAACACCCATCCAAATTGTTGGAACCCCCGCTGTTAATGTGACATTTTCTTGTTCAATTAAATTTAATAGCAACTGCGGATTGAACATTGGTCCCGGTAATACTTGAGTTAGTCCAAAATTAACTGCTGCAAACGGCATACCCCATGCATTAACGTGGAACATTGGTACAACTGGCATGATTACATCTTCTTCGCGTAATCCAAGGCTGTCGGCTAAACCTAAAGCCATACTATGAAGAACTAATCCTCTATGTGTATAAACAACACCTTTAGGCATGCCTGTTGTTGCACTTGTATAGCACATACCTGCAGGTGAATTTTCGTCTAAATCAAGAGGGAATTCAAACTCATCTGAAGCTTCTTCCAATAATTTCTCGTAAGAATAAACATTTGGGAAAGTTGATTCAGGTACATCTTTATTATCCTGCATTACAATGATATGTTTCACTGTTTTTAAAAATGGAATCGCTTTCTCAAATAAAGGGAATAAATCCCCATCAATTAATAATATTTCATCTTCAGCATGATTGATTACATAGACGATATGTTCTGGACTTAAACGAATATTAACCATATGCAAAATGGCACCAGCACATGGTACTGCAAAGTAAGCTTCAAGATGACGATGGTGGTTCCAGGCAAAAGAAGCTACTTTTGTACCTCGTTTCATTCCTAGTTTCGTTAAAGCATCTGCAAGTTTACGAGTTCGTTTTACATAATCTTTGTACGGAATACGGTGAATGGTTTCGGGACTAGTACGTGAAATAATCATTTTTTCTGGGAAGTATCTCTCAGCACGCTTTAAAAAACTCGTTAACAATAAAGGCGTATCCATCATAACGAATCATCCCCCTTGATTTAGATAAAATGAAAACATTTGTGACAATATCACTACTTATTTGTATATATTGATGAAAAATAGTAATTAGAACTCAGAACGCGAGAATTAGGAAAATTAGAAAGTTATATAGAATAGAATTAATTAGATAGATAATAGTTCTATATAAGTAATTCACAAAAATTTATAAAATGTAGATTTAAAAGTATAATGATGGTAGTTCAAAAAGGAGTGACAATAATGGCTAGTATACCAACAAAAACTTTAGCAAATGGGATTAAAATGCCGTACTTAGGCTTAGGAGTCTATAAAATGACGGACCGTGAAGAAGCGCTTCAAGCAATGGTAAAAGCACTTGAATCGGGATATCGTGCTATCGATACTGCTGCTCTTTACGGAAATGAGAAAGAAGTCGGGGAAGCTATTCGTGCATCTAATGTTCCACGGGAAGAAGTGTTTGTCACAACCAAAGTATGGAATACAGACCAAGGTTATGATCAAACATTAAGAGCGTTTGAAACTTCTCTAGAGAAATTAGGTTTAGAATATATTGATTTATATTTAACACATTGGCCAGTAGAAGGTAAATTTCTAGATACGTATCGAGCTATTGAGCGTCTTTATGAAGAGAAATTAATTCGTGTTACGGGAGTCTCTAATCACCATCAGCATCACTTAGAGAAAATCTTTGTGAAAGCGAATGTAAAGCCAATGGTAGACCAAATTGAGCTTCACCCTTATCTATCACAAAAACCATTAGTTAACTTTTGTTCAGATAACGATATCGCAGTTACAGCGTGGGGGCCACTTGGGCGAGGGAAAATTTTGAATGATGAAATCATCTCAAAAATAGCTCATCATTATAACAAAACCTTTGCGCAGATTATTTTACGTTGGCATTATCAGAATGATGTCATTACCATTCCAAAATCTGTAACGCCAAGTCGTATAATAGAGAATATGAACATATTTGATTTTGAGCTTTCAGAAGAAGATATGAAAACTATAGATAGTTTAAATAGAGATTATAGGACGGGACAAAACCCTGATAATTTTCAATTTGATTTCTAAGGTTTAGTGAGAGACCGAATTAGCCCTAACTCAGGCACGACCCATAAAATAAAGAGCAATTCACTAAATTAGTGAATTGCTCCATTGTCCTTAACAGTAATGGTTTTATTTAAAAATGGGTGTTCAAATTCTAATTGAATGGCATGTAATTCATAATCGTCTTTTGCTGTTTGTCGAGCATTATACAGCGTATCGCCGACAATTGGATGACCTAAATGAGCCATGTGGACACGAATTTGATGTGTTCGGCCAGTTTCTAAAACTAAGTGGACGATGGTTGAATGTTTTAAACGGTGTACAACTTCATAATGTGTAATCGCATGTTGACCAGACGTAGATACAACACGTCGAGTAGCATGGTGTCTATCTTTTCCGATTGGTTCATTAATTGTCCCGTGATCTTGGCGAACAATACCCTGAACTTCAGCTTCATAAGTACGGGTAATGGTTTTTTCCTCAATCATTCTGTCAAAAATTGATTTTGCAATTGGATGTTTTGCAACTAAAAGTAATCCTTTTGTTCCACGATCTAAACGATGTACATGTTCTGCATATTCGCCGCCATTTGTTTTTATATGAGTGATAACATGATTCATACATGTGTCTCGATCCCAAATATCGTTCGGGTGAGTTGCCATTCCTTTTGGTTTAGAAACGATTAGACAATGTTCATCTTCATATTGGATAGGGACTTCACATTTGTTCGTTGCTACGTAATTTGAATTCGGTATTTCGAAAACAAATTTTAACCTTGTACCTGCTTTTAATCCGTCGTTCCATAAGACAGGAGTATCATCCTCATACATTACTGCCTTTGCCATTCTAAGTTCATGGACTAGCTTTTTTCCTAGTCTCCATTTTGTTCTAAGTAATTCTTCAACTGTTAACCCATCTTGTACGACTTCATATAAGAACATAATTTTTCCTCCTTAGAAAACAGTCCGACCCACAGTAAACAAAGTGTATTTCCAAATGCTATGGCAACGTCTTTGTGAATACCTATGTATTGGCCAGAACTGATGTCCTTTTTTATGCGAATTTCGGTTAAATCAAAATTTCCTATTCGCAAAAAAAGAATCGTGTTCATTATGAACACGATTTGCTTATCTTATTATTCTTTAGTTTGTTCTAAAAATGCAACTACTTTCTCTTTTTCTGTAGAATAGTCACCAACTAATCGATTTACTTCTTTACCTTCGTTGAAATAAATAAGAGTAGGAGTGTACTCAATTCCATATTCAGTCCAGCCAGCTTGATATTCAAGAATGTTTAATTGGTCAACTTGTACACCAACTTCGTCAGCTGTAGGCATTAAATTTGGTGTGAAGTTTTGACAATGTGGACATTCAGGACTAAACAAATATGCTACAACTGGTTCTCCAGAAGCAATTTTTTCTTTCAGTGCTTCAGGTTGAATAATATTTTGGTAATATTCGTTATCTAATAAATCAATAGTAGATTGTTTTAAGTTTGATGTACCGTATGGATTGTTTTCGTCTAACTTACTTTGATTTGATAGATTTGTCAGAATGATAATTGCTGCAAATAATACAACAACCACTGCTGCGATAATTCCTAGCTTTTTCAAATTATTTTTCCCCTTTCAAAACTTTTAACATATAAAAACTTGTAATGGCGATTAAAATAAAAGCAGTCAATGCTAAGAAAGGAATCGTAACGAATCCTAACAGATTAATATATTGTCCAGTACATGGAACTTGTCCACATGCAGGGGCATTGGCGCTTAAAAAATCAATCTTTTGAATTCCGTAATGGTATAAGGAAATAGATCCACCGATTACTGAGAAAACTGCTGTTGTGGCAGCGATTCTTGCATTCTTTTGTATGTATGCAACTGTGGACATAATGACAATTGGGTACATTAATATACGTTGATACCAACAAAGTTCACATGGGGTATAGCCACGTACTTCAGAAAAATATAGAGAGCCTAACGTTGATACTAAGGAAACGACCCATATAAATAGTAGACTATTTTCAATTTTTTTACTCATATTATATCTCCTAGAGAAAATGTTTTCCGTAATTTATTATAGATTGGGAAAGTGGGGAAGTAAATTATTTTGGTTTCGAGATAATCTTAAACTTTTGTAAGATTAGTCTTCTTTGTGCCAATTAAGTCGCAAATTTCAATCTTTAATACAATGAAATTTTTTTAGTAACATTATGCTCATTTTCAGTCAAAAGTATGAGTTTCCAATAAATGAAAAGAACTACTCTACAATGATATGATGAAGGGAAGGTTCATCTAAACTAGAGGTGTGTGAAACTTTAATGAAAGAGCAATCTAATATAACGTTATTAAAAGAAATTGCAGAATTATTAAATGAAGAAACTGAAATGATTCCTATGTTAAAAGGAGCGTTAAGTAAATTTTTGCATGGGACAAAATTTAAAACGGGTTGGATTTTCTTTATTGCTGAAAAGGGAAAATCTCAATTAGTTGCACACGAACAATTACCTGAAGCACTTAAATATAACGATTGCCAACATTTAAAAAAAGGTGGTTGTTGGTGTGTCTCTAAATATCGAAATAAACAATTAAAAAAAGCATCGAATATTATTGAATGTCAAAGAATTGAAAATGCTATTGAAGCCCAATTTGGAGATCATGCTGGTATTACCCACCATGCAACAGTTCCATTACAATCTGGCGGTGAACGTTTCGGATTATTGAATGTTGCAAAACCAAACACTATTAGTTATACGGAAGAAGAACTTGAACTTTTAGAATCGGTAGCATTCCAATTAGGTTCGGCTATTAAAAGAATTTACCTAACAAAACAAGAACAAGATATGGCATTAGTGAAAGAAAGAAATCGCCTTGCACGTGACCTACATGACTCGGTGAATCAACTATTGTTCTCTGTAACGTTAACATCTAGAGCGGGTATTGAAATGACTGACCAACAGGAATTAAAAGATACATTCCGTGATATTCAACAATTAACTCAAACAGCATTAACGGAAATGCGTGCTCTTATTTGGCAACTACGCCCTAAAGGATTAGAAAGCGGATTAATTGATGCAATTAAGTCATATGCGGAAATGCTGAATATAAAATTAATCGTTAATGTCTCAGGAGTACTTCAATTTCCATCACGAGTGGAAGAAACTTTATTTCGTGTTGCTCAGGAAGCATTAAATAATGTTAGAAAACATGCTGGTGTTGGACAAGCTGAAATGTTCATTAACATAACACCAACTGATCTATTATTTGTCGTAAAAGATGAAGGTAGAGGATTCATCAATGATCCGAATAAGAAGTTACCATCCATTGGTATGCAATCAATACGAGATCGTGTGAATGCTCTAGGAGGTTCAGCCGACTGGGTTAGTGAGATTGGTAAGGGGACGGAATTGTTAATTCGAATACCTTACTAGAGGGGGATTTGAAAATGATACGTATATTAATTGCAGACGATCATCATGTCGTTAGAAGAGGATTAATCGTATTTTTAAAAACGCAAAAAGATTTAGAAGTAGTTGGGGAAGCCAAAAATGGATTAGAAGCAATTGAATTAGTTGAGTCATTGCAACCGGACATCGTATTAATGGATTTGGTAATGCCAGAATTAGATGGTATACAGGCTACAAAACAGATAAAATCCAAATGGCCAAATATTGAAGTGTTGATGCTTACGAGTTTTTCGGACAAAGATCATGTCCTTCCTGCAATTGAAGCAGGCGCTGCTGGTTACCAATTGAAAGATATTGAACCAGATGATTTAGTTGATTCAATTCGAAAAATCATGCGCGGTGAACATATTATACATCCAGTTGCAACAACAACATTGGAAAAAAAATTACGTGAAGATGAAAACTTACCACATATTAAAAATCCTTTAACTCCAAGGGAACAAGATGTCCTTGCAGAATTAACAAAAGGAAAAAGTAATCGTGAAATAGCATCCTCACTTTTCGTAACTGAAAAAACAGTGAAAACACATATATCAAACATTTTTAACAAATTAAATGTACAAGACCGTACCCAAGCAGCACTCTATGCAGTCAAACATAACTTGACTGATGGAAGCGAAGGGGTTAACTAAGTAAGATGTGAATTTTAAAATACTATAGAGGTTACATCGAGCTATATGACCAAAGGGAAGCGTAAAGTAGTTTCAATAAATATTCCCAAAAGTAAAAGAGGTAGGGACAAAAGCTTTTTTAATATAAGCATACTAACTAGAAATGTTAAAAAATTGCAATAGTCGTTTGTTTGAGATACAGGTGGAGACTCCAGCAGGAGAAAAGAGCAATGTCGAGACCACGCATAGTTTACTAGTGTGGGCTCGAGGGTCGCCTGCGGAAAAGCGACACCTGTATCGTAAACAAACGACACCGTTACTATAAATAAAAGTACAATCCATTAAGGTATAATGGATTGTACTTTTATTTAGTCAATATACCAATGTTAGAAATGGTAATCCTCTTCAATAGCATTTGGAAATTCATGTGGTTCTATGTGTACAAGTGCCGTACTGTGAGGTTTAAATCTGGTAACGGTAGTCTCTATTTTCTCGGTAATTCGATGGCTTTCCCACACATTTAAATACGGATTTACAGTAACCGTAACTTCAATAAACATCATGTTCCCATGTGTACGCCCTTTAAAGTCAATTAAATCAATGACACCATCAACTTTTTGAATAAGTAAACTTAATGTTTCTGCTTCTTCGGTATCAAATGCGTCAGTTAATGTTTGGACAGCTTCCCAAAATATTTCTAAACCTGTTTTAATAATGATGACTCCAACAATTAGTGCCGTAATCGTATCAATAATCGCAAAACCAAAGATTGCACCAGTTATACCAATTGCAGTACCGATACTCACCAAAGCATCTGACCGATTATCATATGCTGCAGCTTTTACAGCGGAACTGCCAATTTTTTTTGACAGATTAAGGTTATACCGATAAACAACATACATAACAGCTGCACTCCCAAGCGCAACATAGACTGTTAATGGTGAAGGTGTTTCATGATTTGGACTCCATAAACCTGTAAACGAATCAAGTAACACTTGTAACCCAACCACCATCATAATAAAAGAGGCAATCAGGGAGGCAATTGTCTCTGCACGAAGATGACCATATTGATGATTTTCATCTGGTGGTCTTTGGGAAATTCTCAATCCAATTAAGACAGCAATAGAGGCAATGATATCTGTAGTATTATTCAATCCATCAGCCATTAATGCATCAGAGGAACCGAAATAACCGATTATTAATTTTGCTGCACTTAATACCAGATAAGTACCAATAGAAAGCCATGCTCCTCTTTCCCCAGCACGTAAGTTTGTATATAGCTCCAAAAAGTTTCCTCCTCGCAAAACACGTAAACATGATAAAACGACCTTCTGTCATACAGAAAGTCGTTCTAATATGAATCAATCTATTTTATATTTTAACTCTTTTTCGTCAATTTCAGACTCTTCATCATTAGATTCTGGTAATTTTATTACTTCGAGATAAAGGATGTGGTGACCGTCTAATTCTTTAATTATAAACTCATAACCATCAAATTCAAGGCTATCTCCTTCAACAGCATCAAATCTTTGAGTTAAGAACCAACCGCCAAGTGTACCAATATCTTCTTCTTCAATATTGGTATTTAACATAGCATTAACATCTTCCAGTAACATTTTTGCATCTAAAATGTAATGACCTTCGCTTATTTCTTGAACTTCTGGTATTTCATCATCGTCAAATTCATCTTGAATATCCCCGACAATCTCTTCAATAATATCTTCGATTGTAACTAAACCCGAAGTACCACCATATTCATCCATTAAAATTGCCATATGAATTCGTTCTTGTTGAATTTTTAATAATAGATCACTAATTGGAACGGTTTCAAACACTCGAATAATTGGTTGCATATATTCCATTACAGGTTTGTCACCATTTGTAGGATCTTTAATGTATGCAGTTAATAAATGTTTCAAATTTACAAGGCCGATTACATGGTCTTTATCACCATCTGTAATAGGATAACGAGTATACTGTTCCACGCCCATTACGACAAAGACTTCCTTTACTGTTAAGTCCTTGTCGAAGCTGATAATTTCAGTACGAGGTACCATAATTTCTTTTGCTGTGCGGTCTGCAAATTCAAAAATACTGTTAACATATTCGAATTCTGAATGGTTAATTTCACCACTTTTTAGACTGTCTGCCATAATCATACGAAGTTCTTCTTCAGTATGTGCATTTTCACTTTCAGTAACAGGCTTTAATCCAAATAATCTTGAAAGTCCGCGGGCAGATAAGTTTAAAAAGTGAATAAATGGATACATTATTGTATAAAATCCAACTAATGCTCCAGAAAAGTTTAATGTGACCCATTCAGCTCGTTGGATAGCTAAAGTTTTTGGTGCAAGTTCACCAGCAACAACATGGATAAAAGTTACAAAAGAGAATGCGATAATGAAAGAAATAACACTAATAGCTGCAGTTTCAACATTTAACCCCATCATTTCGAATAAAGGATGTAAAAGCTTTGCTACAGTAGGTTCTCCTAACCATCCTAAACCTAATGAAGTAATGGTAATACCTAATTGACAAGCCGATAAATATTCATCTAAGTTATCCACTACTTTTTTAGCTCTAATGGCTTTTTTATTTCCTTCTTCAACTAATTGATCGATACGTGTTGTACGCACCTTAACAATTGCAAACTCGGTTGCAACGAAAAATCCTGATAAAATTATGAGGATAACAAAAATTGTTAACCTAATGGTCAGCTCAATACCTATGTCTCCGTCCAAATACATTCTCTGTTCCTAGCCCGAATGAGGGGAGCGAACAAAGAGTACACCTCCTGTGTAAAATTTGATTTTTAATAATTCAATGATAAAATATTTTCTTTAAAAATACAAATTATGAAATGGGTTTTGGGAATTTTATACAACCAGTTTTACTAATCCTATTTCCATCAATTATCTGTGAAAACAAATGTAGAAATGTCTATTATGATGGTTCGAATCCCATATTATTATTCATCTAGTGAATTATTTAAGATCATTTTTTAAGGTTTTAAATGCATGATGTTAAGGGTTTTTGGTAAAGAGTAATTAATTTATTTATTTTTATAATTTAAGAATAAGTAAAATACAAAACAAATATAATGAGTTTGTATGTGTAGGAAAAGGGTTAAAGAAATATTCTGAATATTGTTGTTGACATCTAAATTATGGGTATGATACCATTTAATGGTCATGAAAAATTAGGAAATGGAGGTAAGGATTATGAACATCATCACAAAAAAAGTTATGGTAATTAAAATTGAAAATTGTAATCCAAGCTTCCGAATGCTGTTTACTTGCTAATTTTTTGTCTTTATTTATAGCAATTATACGGTACAGGTTTGGATACTTGTACCTTTTTGGGCACTTATCCCTTAAAGGGATAAGTGTCTTTTTATTGCCTAAAAACAGTCTAAACAGTATTGAACAGATTAGAGAGAAGGTGTAACACAATGTTTAATGTATTATTCAAATTAAGTTGGTTTTTTAAAACCCAATGGAGACGCTATACTATAGCAATTGTATTGCTTGTAATGGCAAGTGTTCTCGAAATATTACCT
>JAPSJC010000084.1 GCA_031178355.1 Ureibacillus sp. | reverse complement strand
TTTAAATTTTCCTTAATAACTTAGTTTCAGAATTAGGCCATAACACAGTTTTTTAAACTTAACCTTTTATAGTGGTTAATAACAACTTAACATGTAATACTTACTTTTACTTTCCAAATCTTGCTGTAATATGACTAGATCGAATTCAATCTTGCCTTTTACGTGGCCCAAACTAAATTGAGTAGATTTTAAGTGAATAGAAGTGAAGCTGAAGCATAGATATTGCTCATTTAACTATTTACGAAATAAACTTCATATAGTAAATTATGGATATAAGCTTCTTAAATAATGGTGAAACAAGGTGATTGTATGGAACATTATGAAGTAATCGAAAAAACTTTAGTACATATTGAAGATAACCTGAACCACCCTTTATCATTGGACTCTGTTTCAAATACCTTTAATATGTCTAAGTACTATTTTCATAGACTTTTTTCTGCTATAATGGGCTGTTCCTTAAACCAATACATATTATCCAGAAGATTGAATAAATCTTTAAAATTAATTCAAATGCAAAACCTATCATTAACTGACATTGCGTATCAATTAAACTTTGGAACTCCTTCGTCTTTCTCCCGTGCTTTTAAAAAACAATATGGGATGTCCCCTAACTCGTTAAAAAAAATAGGAAACTCGATACCCCTAGTTGATATTCCTCCAGTAATAAAAAGGCCAATTAAAAATATAAATGGAGATATTGTTACCGATTTTACCTTAACACAATTCAAGTCAATTCGATTAAGCGGCTTTGTATTTGAAGTAGATTTATCCACAACTGATTTTAAAGAAAAAATTCGGTTTAATTCTCAAATGTTGATAGAAAGCATTGATGAAACAATAAGTAGTTCTTGTTATGTTATCTATTCGAACTGCCAACCAAACTCAACAAAATTCAAGGTTCTTATCGGAATTCCACAACATTTAAAGATAGATATACCAAATTATTTTACAGTAGATGTTCCACAATTGTTTTGTGCTAAATTTAAATATTCTGGTGATTTACTCGATATCGGAGATGTCTTCATTACTGACTTTGCAAGATTTTTAAAAATCTCTAGACAAGAAACAGAGGATGCTGATATTGAACTTATCCAAGTTTTTGAGAACATTCATAACCTTGATTCGGAATATCACATCGTAGTACCAATTAAAAAACTACATATTGATCCAGATAACTAATGGCTGTTTACTTGGTATATTTTTTAGTCAAATTTACAACTGTTTCTAATTGTCATTTAGTGTGTGTAATGTAGAAATCGGTCAAACTGTATATTAAAAAAGAGACCTCACTAATGTGAGGTCTCTTTTTTATTTACTTCCAATTTAAGTTTGTCTTTCTTTATTATAATTAAAATTTTCGCACTATTTTGAAATAAAAAGTATTTAAGGATAATAATTGTTATACATTTAAAAGATGAAAATAAGTACCGTTAGGATAATTTGATTAGAATTATGACATCATAACTAACGAATAAGGTGTGTATAAACGTTTTTTTCTAAAAAAAATGATAGTGTTTTAGGATTTAGGAAATTCATATTATTAATTTATCGGAATAATTTAAAAATTTATTAAAATAGTATTTATGTGATAAAATCGGTTTAGATTATTTTTTTGCTTAATCTTATTTTAAGAGCGGGGGACCCGAATTTTTGTGTGGATATTTGTCCGCTATTGGTGAATTCTTATATTAGAAGGGGCATATTGTTTCCCGTAGTCCTAACCTGAAAGCTAACCTCGTAAGCGATAAAGAGGAAACAGTAAGATAGAAAGATAAAATCGGCAAAAGCCGTTTTTTTGTATTAATATATCTAGTTGTTTCCCTTACCTGTGTAAGTCTTTTTTTAATTCAACAAGAAGGTGGGGTAAATCATGAAAAGGTTTAGATTAAGTTTAGCAAGTCAAATATTAATTGGTCTTTTATTAGGTATCGCAGTAGGTGGGATCTTCTACGGTAATGAATCGGCACAAAGCTTTTTACAGCCGTTTGGAGATTTTTTCCTTAGATTAATTAAATTAATTGTAGTACCAATTGTACTTTCAAGTATTATCGTTGCAATCGCTGGTGTTGGTGATATTAAATCTGTAGGTAAGCTCGGTGCAAAATCACTGACATACTTTATTGGAATGACATTACTATGTATTATTATTGGTTTAATTTCAGCTAACATTTTCCATCCGGGTTCTGGCCTAAATATGAATGAGCTGAATACAACAGATATTTCTAACTATGTAGATACATCAGAACAACAAGAAGGAAAATCAATTGTAGATACATTATTACATATTGTTCCGACAAATCCATTCAAAGCAATGGTAGAAGGCGATATGTTAGCAATTATCTTCTTTGCAGTGGTGTTTGGTCTTGGTATTGCAGCGATCGGAGAAAAAGGTAGACCCGTATTGAATTTCTTCGAAGGTATGGCAAATGCAATGTTCTACGTTACGAACTTATTTATGAAATATGCACCAATCGGGGTATTCGCATTAATTGGTGTTACTATTTCTAGGTATGGTTTTGGATCGCTTATTCCATTAGGAAAATTAGCACTTACTGTTTATGGGACAATGCTTTTCTTTGTTGTAGTTGTATTAGGTATAGTTGCAAAAGTAATCGGTTACAACATCTTTAAGTTAATCACGGTGATTAAAGAAGAATTGATTTTGGCATTCTCAACATCAAGTTCTGAAACCGTTTTACCGAGAATTATGGACAAGATGGAACAGGTTGGAGCTCCAAAACATATTTCAACTTTCGTTATTCCTACAGGTTATTCATTTAACCTAGATGGATCTGTATTATACCAAGCGATTGCTGCAATGTTTGTTGCTCAAATGTATGGAATTCACTTAAGTATTGGTGAACAAATTACATTAATGTTAGTTCTTATGGTTACTTCAAAAGGTATGGCTGGGGTACCTGGGGTATCATTTGTAGTATTATTAGCTACTTTTGGTACAATTGGATTACCAGCTGAAGGTTTAATGTTTATCGTAGGTATTGACCGTATTCTTGACATGGGACGTACAGCAGTAAACGTTGTTGGTAACTCTTTAGCAGCATTAGTAATTGCTAAATGGGAAGGTCAGTTCAACCCACAAGAGGTTGATCAGACACAAAAGGCTTAATAATAAAGACTTTCAACTTAATTGTTGAAAGTCTTTTTTTTGCTACTTATTAAGATGTAAGAAAGTGGTTGTTTAATTATTGCGACTATTAAACGTTAATAGATTGTTTTGTAATTTCTTCTACTAATTGAGAAGTAATCTTTAAGAATTCATCTATATCGTTTGTATCGTGACAGTGCATGGGTGATATTCGAATCGCACCAACTAAACCTAATGATTCTATAATACGTTTAGAATATAAGCTTGTATTTACGCGCTCAAATACTGTAACACCACGTTTGTAGTATTGTTCAACTGTTTCTTTAAATCCTATACCATCAATACTAATTGCTGATATTAAATCTCGATCTTGTAAATTTTCGGAATCTAATAATACATTTACTCCATTAATATAACGTAAACCAGGTATATCTTTTGTTCCTTCTAATAGATGTTGTAATAATGCTCTTTCGTGAAGGTGTATACGATTCATCCCTTCAACATATAACGTTCGTCTATCTTCTGAGTCGATAAATTGTTTACCAATCCAGCAAACATAGTCTACCACTGCGGTAATCGCAGCAAAATTTGAAGGTGAGAAAGAACCAAGCTCCCATTCATTTTCTGGCTTTGCTAATAATTTATGATGAGGAAGTTTAGCAACACGATCTGAGACATATCCGTATCCACAGCCGCGTACTCCAAAACCTTTATATGGAGCAAAATTTACTCCATCAAGTTGATATTTTTCAACATCTAAAACACCATGAGGCATATGTTGTACTGCATCTGAAATAATGTATAAATCTGGTTTTATTTTTCTAGCTTCTGTAACGATTTCCTCAATATCTAAAACATTACCTGATACATTTGATGCACTAATCACGCTCAGTAAGCAAGTATTTTCATCTATGTGTTTTAGTATTTCCTCTGTATCTACTCCGCCTGTTTTTGGATTAGCCATAGCTACACGAAAATCTTTTCCTGTTTTTTCAGCGTAATATTTTGCAGAATCATATGCAGAAGGATGCTCTATAGATGTTGTAACTACGTTTGTTCCGGGTACATTTTCAATGATAGTTTGTGTAATTTGAAACATAACCTGTGAAGCAGTTAATTCAGTTACAAGTGCACCTGATTTAGCACCACAAATTATTTGCAAGATATCACGTATGCCATCTTCTTTAACTTTTTGTAACATTTTAGAAGTATCATGATTTCGATCTGGACAATCAGGAATTTTTTCATAACGTTCTTTCGCCTCTACTGATGATTTTAATCGTAGGGAACCTCCAGAATTTTCAAAGAACAATCGCTTTCTTCCTAAATGATCGTGGTCAACATAATAGAATCTATCCTTAATTTCCTTTTGTAATTCTGAATTAAAAAGTACTCCTATGTTTTCGTGGCTCAATATATTCTCCTCCTTAGATATACTAACTTCATAAAACAAGATATTATTTTCCTACTTCTTCTAATTCACGTTCAACGTTTCCGCTTTCAACTTGTGTAGTTTGTTGGTATATGTTTTCATCTACCATATCCATCTGTGATGCTACTACAGTAGTTCCTACTAAATCACCTGTAATATTCGTTGTTGTATGACCAATATCAATAATCGGCCAAATTGCCGCTAATATTGGGACAAGGGTAAGAGGAAGACCGATTGTTGATAACAACACAGTCGACATGACAACTCCCGCACCTTTTACGCCAGCAGCTCCAATCGAGAGAGCTAATCCAAGAAATACGAATTGGAAAATTGAAGCAAATGTAATTTCTATACCATACAAGTTAAATGCAAACACTGATATAACACCCAGTGCTACGGCCATACCATCCATATTTACTGTTGCTCCAAGTGGAAGGGTAAAACCGTATAATTTCTCTGGAATACCTAGATTTTTATTTGCTACGT
Organism: Ureibacillus sp.; assembly: GCA_031178355.1. Classification (GTDB taxonomy): domain Bacteria; phylum Bacillota; class Bacilli; order Bacillales_A; family Planococcaceae; genus Ureibacillus. The sequence goes on along the minus strand of JAPSJC010000084.1, from coordinate 3,368 downwards.
TCATGGAAACAGGTAATGTTGCATTACTTGAAGTTGTACTAGCTGCAACTAACATTGCGGGTGATATTTTTTTATAAAATCCAAATGCGTTCTTACGTGCAAATATTTTTAGAATTAGAGGGTAAATGATAAATACAACAACCAACAATGCAATATAATCAGACAATATAAACATACCGACTTCTGCTAGTAAATCAGTACCTAAAGTACCTGTCATATTTGCAACTAAAGCTAAAATGCCGTAAGGAGAAAATAGCATTAAAGATTCAGTAATCTTGATCATTAAATCTGAACCCTCATTTGCTAACTTTCTCAAACCAGTTGCGCGGTCACCTAAAGCTAGTAAACCAACTCCTATAATGATGGCTGCTATGATAATTTGAAGCATATTCGTATTTGCCATTGCTTGAACTATATTTGTTGGAAACCATTCAACTACTTGAGTAATAAAGTTGAATTCTACTTGCTCAACAGTTTCACTAGTATCTAATAATCCAATTGTTCCTTTACCTGGTCCAAGTAGCATTGCTACTACTACGCCAACTAAAGTAGCTATAAGACCAGTAGTAACGAAATATAATCCGATTTTCCCGCCAACTGACCTAAATGAGCGCATGTCTTCCATTTTAGTAATCCCAGCAATTAAGCAGAAGAAAGTTAAAGGCACTACTAGAAATTGAAGAAGCCTAATAAAAATATCCCCGATTGGTTTTAATACAGAAGCACCTTCACCAAAAATTAGACCTAATGCTGCACCGATTAATACGGCAATTGCAATTTGGATATATAACTGTCTAGTAAACCACCATCTCATATTGAATCCCCCTTGTTTAAATATAATTTTTATTTATTCAGTCTTGGAGATTGGAGCACAGTAATGTTTAAAAAGGACTAGATATACTTAGATCAACGTAGTAAGCGCTTACTTAGATTTGGAAATTATTTAAACTTTAAAAATATGGAGTACAAAATGACTGTTTTCAATGAAGCATCCCTAAAATGTTAGGGATGCTTCACTATTTTTGAAGAGGCAGCTGCTACCAATTGAATTTCGATTGATGCATTACCTGGCAATGATGCGACACCTATTGCAGCTCTACTTCCTATACCTATTTTGCCTATTACTTCGTATAGGTATTGAGAAGCAAAATCTGCGAGACTTGAATGCTCTGTAAAGTTCTCATCTGCATTTATATAGACTGTCATGGAGAGGACTTGCGCTAGTTGTTCTTGTTCTGTGAGTGTATTCTTAACTGCAGTAAGTGCATTAGCAACTGCTTGCCTTACTGCAGTTTTATAGCTAGAAACTGGTTCAGCGGAACTAACTTTGCCACTTTGAATTAGAACACCATTTTTTCTTGGGGTCATCCCAGCGGTATAGATTAAATTTCCAAATCGAGATGCCGGGATATAGTTACCTTGTGGAATCGGATTATTTTGTGTTTCTAAATACTCATTTGCGATAAAGTTCCACCACCTTAATAATGCGATCAACTGCATTCACTGCTGCTTTATGATCTTGGGAAAAGTTTAAACGGATACTATTAGTAAATTGTGAACCAAATTCTGTACCCGGTGTTACTGTTACACCTGCTTGGAGTCGAAGTACTTTTACGAATTCATGTATAGGTATATTTAGTTCGGGAATTTTTGGGAATATATAACTACCTGCTTCTGTTGCCCTAACATTAAAGCCTGGAGCAGCACTAAACTTAGTAAGTAAATCGTCGCGTATTGCCTGATGTTGCTGAATACGTTGACTTAACCATCCTTCAGGTTCAGAAAACCAAGTATTTAATACGGCTTGGCTATAACCTCCCGCACGAAGTGACACAATGGCTTGAAGTTTTTCCATACGGTCAATAATTTTAGAGGATCCAAATGCAACGCCTAGTCGATACCCACTAAGTGATTCTGTTTTAGATGGCCCCATAATGGTAATAAGATTTTCAGGTTCTAAAAGATTTTGTGCACATAAGTGTGTATAAAGATGATTATCAAAAATTTGGCGGGAGTAAAGTTGGTCGACAATTACTGTTGCACCATATTGTTGTGCAAGTTCTGCAATACTTCGTATCTCATCTTGAGAATAAATGACACCTGTTGGATTATTAGGATTAGAGAACAAGAAGAGTTTAACTCCTGCTTTAAACGCAGCCTCTAATTGAGTTAAATCCAAACCTGAAGAAGTCTTCGTTTCAAAATAGTTCATATTAATATTAACAACTTCACCATCAAAGAATTCGACAAGCTTTCGATTAGCAAAATAGTCTGGTGCAACGATGGCAACCTTGTCACCTCTTCCAATGGTAGAACCCATTGCAAGGAAAAGTGCACCTTGTGTGCCCGGAGTAATAATCAGGTTCTGATCACTATTGATGTTTGAACCTGTGAAATTAGCTAGTTTAAGAGCTAAGTTTTCCCGGATATCTTTACTTCCACGATATTCTGTGTAAGCTTGTTTACCACCTATTTGAACACCTTCATTAAAGTATTCTAAAGACCCTGGAGTTGGCTCAAAAGCATCAACATCACCATGGGAAAAGTCCACTGGAGTACCAGGAATTTCTCCTCCGATGATTTTTATATCAGCTGTACTTTGACGTACTTCTTGTCCAGGTGCATGATCAGCAGCAATTCTCAAAAATTTATCTTCTAGTAAATTCATTTTCTAACCCTCTCTTTCTCTTTTAAGACGGTAAGTTATATGTTCTAGAGTATCTTTAGGGGTTAAGGTAAGAATGTGCTTACATATTTTATCTCACCAATCTTTAATAGCTATAATATTAAGTAATAACAAACAATTACTCAAATACCAAAAAGTTTATAATCATATAAACATTTAGTTATATACACAAAAGGGTATCAATTAGATTTATAGAATTAGAATTTTAGGGGAATGTGTTAGTAAGAAGGGGGATTTTTATGCTAAGGAATATGAAGTATGTTTATGCAGTTTATTTAAATAAAAGTTTTTCTAAAGCAGCAGAAGAGCTATATATCTCACAACCAGCGCTAAGTGCAGCGATAAAAAAGGTAGAAGAAAAAATTGGACTTCCGCTCTTTGACAGAAGTAGTAATCCAGTTAAGCTTACTCCGGCGGGGGAGTATTATATTGAATCTATAGAGAGAATCATGGAAATCGAAAAGAATATGAAATCGTATTTTAATAGTTTTCTAACTAATAATAATAAAACAATTAATGTTGGTGGTGCTTCTTTCTTTTGTGCTTATACTTTACCAACTATAGTTCAAGAGTTTAAAAGAGAATACCCCGATTATACGGTAAATCTTATTGAGGGAAATGCAGATGATTTAATGAAAAACCTGCGATCTGGAGAGGTTGATATTATCATCGATGTTGAAAA
>JAPSJC010000083.1 GCA_031178355.1 Ureibacillus sp. | reverse complement strand
ATGGTAGATGTTGTGAGAAAAACAGCTGCCTCTTTAGCAATACCTTTTACAGTTGGTGGAGGGATTCGTACATTAGACGATATGAAGCGAATCCTACGTGCTGGTGCAGATAAAGTGTCAGTAAATACTTCAGCACTACTACGTCCAGAGTTGATAAAAGAAGGAGCCGACTTCTTTGGTGCCCAATGTATCGTTGTAGCGATAGATGCACGTTTTAGCGAAGAAGATGGTACTTGGATGGTTTATACACATGGTGGACGCAATAAAACAAAATGGAAAGCCGTAGATTGGGCAAGAGAAGCTGTTCGTTTAGGGGCTGGGGAAATTTTACTCACAAGTATGAATCAGGACGGCGAGAAAAGTGGGTTCGATTTAGAATTAACAAAAGCTGTTCGAGATGCAGTTACTGTGCCGGTTATTGCAAGTGGTGGTGCAGGAAACGCAGAGCATTTCTTAGAAGTATTACAAGATGTTGATGCCGATGCCGCACTAGCAGCTTCAATTTTCCATTATAAAGAAACAAGCGTAGCAGAAGTGAAAACCTACTTACGCGATAAAGGAGTTTGTGTAAGATAATGATCGCTATAGACAACTTAAAATACGACGAAAAAGGGTTAATTACTGCTGTTGTGCAAGATGCCCAATCAAAAGAAATATTAACCGTTGCATATATGAATAAAGAATCTTTACAAAAAACAATTGAAACAGGGGAAACGTGGTTTTTCTCGCGCTCTAGACAAGAGTTATGGCATAAAGGTGCAACAAGTGGAAACACTCAAAAAGTCATTTCAATGAAAACCGATTGTGATCAAGATGCTATCATTGTTGAGGTTTTACCTGCTGGTCCAGCATGTCATAATGGTACTACTACTTGTTTCACTGAGGATTTGATTGAAAATAAACAAGTCGGTTCAGTTGGAATCATCTCTTATCTAGCTGAAGTGATTCGTACACGTGAAAGTGAAATGCCTGAAGGTGCCTATACTACATATCTGTTTACAGAAGGAATCGATAAAATCTGTAAAAAAGTTGGTGAAGAAGCAACAGAGGTTGTTATTGGTGCAAAAAACCGTGATAAGAAAGAAGTGACATGGGAAACTGCAGATTTAATATATCACCTACTTGTGTTACTTCAAGAACAAAAAATTAGTGTATATGATGTTATGGAAGTGCTAGTTGAACGTCATCAACAAAAAAGAGCTAGTACGAAAAATAAATAACCAAACGAAATAAATGACGTATTAGATAAATATGTTATAATAAAAAAAGTATCAAAGGAACGTTTTCTAAAAACGTTCCTTCTTTCGTGTATACGGAACTTAACTTCATTTATATAAATTTTTTTAATAGAGATTTTGCGTGTTAAACGAACAAATTTACCACATTGTGAATGGGGAATGAAGTGAATGCCTCCGGCGGATGTCACAGATTATATTTATTCTTCGAGATAACTCGAATGAATCTGGATGCAAATAGCCAAGGCGAATTTGATTTAAATTCGGAGGAAATATTTTGGAAAATCAGCGTAGAAAAGAGCAAAAGAATAATATTGTATCGTTTGTTCCAAATGGTGATTATTATTTTAAAAAAGCGCTAAAAGCAATAGATTACGATCAAATGGATAAAGCCTATAAGTTCATGAAACGTGCAGCAGAACTGAGTCCAAATGACCCACATATATTGATGCAATTTGGCATTATGGAAATGGATGCCCAAAATTTTGAAAGTGCATATGAATGTATTCATACAGCTTATAGTTTAGATCCAAGTGAACCTGAATATGTATTCTTCTTAAGTGAGGTTTCAGGTTGCCTAGGAATTGTCCATGATGCTAAAAAATATGCAGAGATGTATCTAGAGATGGATCCTGATGGCTTTTATGTTCATGAAGCAAATGAAATATTAGAATTTATCGAATTTGAGGATGAAATTGAGCCATACGACGAGGAAGATGGCGAAAAGATTATTGCTCAAGAAAAAGCACGCCGTTTTATGGAGAATGGTAGTTTCCAAGAAGCTATAGATGTATTAGAAGCATTAATTGAAACGTATCCAGACCTATGGCCGGCATATAACAATTTAGCGTTAGCTTATTTTTATACTGGAGAAATAGAGGATGCAAAAGCATTATTAAACCATGTCTTACGTGAAAATCATGGTAACCTACATGCGATTTGTAACTTAACAGTCATTGCATACTATGAAAAACAAGAAACAGAACTAGCTGAACTTGTTGAAATCTTAAAGAAAATAAATCCGTTTGATTGGGATAATCGCTATAAATTAGGCGCAACATTATCACTAATCGGTGAACATGAATTAGCTTTTAAATGGCTACGAAGCATGAGTAAGCGAGGTTATGAAGGAGATAGTGGATTTTATTTCTGGCTAGCGCAATCTGCTTATATTTGTGGATATGAGGAAATTGCAAAAAGTGCATGGAATACTCTAATTGAATTGGATCCTTCTAAAAAAGGATTGGAACCGTGGGAACATATAGATATAAAAGAAAACGTAGACCATAGTAATTCATTGGAACAAAATCGTGATGTAATTGTGGAAAAAATCACTAGTAAATACGGTGCACATCGAATGTTTGGATTCTTCCTTTTAAGTAAGTCTGCCCACAAGCAAGAAATTGTGGCGCATCCAACATGGATTGACCTATCTAAATATAACGGGCTTGAAAAGCTTTCATTAGCCTATGCACTTAATCATCAATTTAACCAAAACAATAAAATCGAAAAATACTTTGAACGAGCGATGGAAGTTGCTGAACAACTTTATGAAAAAATCGGTACTGTTACAGTAGAAAAACAGTATCTGTTTCAAATGTGGTTCGTCTTATCTGAAAGAGCTTTAATGGATTCTTATGAATTTAAAAATGTAAATGCTTTAGCAGCCGCAGTCGAATATATGTTTAACTCAACTATTACAAGTATTCGTGTTACAAAAAAAGAATACGCAGAGAAATATAATATTTCTGTTGCTACACTGACAAAGTATATTGATGATTTAATTAAATATTTGCCCTTTGATTCGAAGTAAGCATTTCATTTGAAGTCGACGTAAAGATGGAATACGATAAAAATGGAGATTGGTTCGTTTACAAATAGGAGGAAACAACATGGCTGAAGAAAAAATTTATGACGTTGTAATTATTGGTGCAGGACCAGCTGGTATGACTGCTGCTGTTTATACATCACGTGCGAATATGTCAACATTAATGATCGAGCGTGGTATTCCTGGTGGCCAAATGGCAAATACAGAAGAAGTTGAAAACTATCCAGGATATGAACATATTTTAGGACCTGAACTTTCAACTAAAATGTTCGAACATGCTAAAAAATTTGGCGCAGAATATGTTTACGGCGATGTAGCTGAGATTATAGATGGAAAAGAGTACAAAACAATTAAAGCCGGTTCTAAAGAATATAAAACACGTTCAATCATTATTTCTACAGGTGCCGAATACAAAAAAATGGGTGTACCTGGTGAAAAAGAACTTGGTGGTCGAGGCGTAAGTTATTGTGCAGTTTGTGATGGAGCGTTCTTTAAACAAAAGAACTTAATTGTTGTAGGTGGAGGAGATTCAGCAGTAGAAGAAGGTGTTTACCTAACTCGTTTTGCTGATAAAGTAACAATCGTACACAGACGTGACAAGTTACGTGCACAAAAGATCTTACAAGATCGTGCATTTAGTAATGAAAAAGTGGACTTCATCTGGAACCATACAGTAAAAGAAATTAATGAATCCAATGGTAAAGTTGGTAGCGTAACATTAGTGAATACAGTTGATGGTACAGAACAAGAAGTTCAAGCGGATGGCGTATTCGTTTACATTGGAATGGTTCCATTAACAACTCCGTTTAAATCATTAGGTATTCTTAATGAGAGTGGATATGTAATGACGAATGAAAAAATGGAGACTTCTGTAGAGGGAATCTTCGCTGCTGGTGACGTTCGTGATAAAATGCTTCGTCAAATTGTTACAGCAACTGGAGACGGAAGTATTGCTGCTCAATCAGCTCAACACTATGTTGAAGAACTTATTGAGAAAATTGCTCAAAAATAATCTTAACATGGTCTTAATTTCTATGTAACTTGTTTGAAACAAAGTAGGGCTATAATGTGATAATAAACGTTATCCCCTTGTGTGTATTTTTTGGTTGTTTCCAAAATCATTTTGGAAACAACTTTTTTTTGCAAATAGAATGAATAAGTGTCTAAAATTATACATAAAAAAAGACATCAACTCGATTAACCTTTTAAATAAGTAGTGTCTTGATTATGTAAATATTGTTAAACAATATTTTTATTTTTTATAGAAATCATATTCTTTTGTAACCATAGTATTTTAACCGTTATAATAGAGGTAATTAACACGACAGTGATTGAGGTGTTGTCATGCAAAGAATCGCAAACTTATTAGTTGTACAAGATGGAAAAGTCTTGTTAATGAAAAAACCTAGAAGAGGCTGGTATGTAGCCCCTGGTGGGAAAATGGAGAGCGGTGAATCAATTATTGAAGCTGCAACTCGTGAATTTAAAGAAGAAACAAATGCTACACCGGTAAACGTTCACCTCAAAGGAATCTATACAATGATCATAAAAGAGGAAGAACAAGTTGTTGATGAATGGATGCTATTTACGTTTGTCTCCAAAGAAATCATAGGAACACCACTAGAAGAGAACAGAGAAGGCAAACTTGAGTGGCACCCAATAGAAAGTCTACATCATTTACCGATGGCTGAAGGAGATCGAAATAATCTTCTGTTTGCATGTAAAGAAAAAGGCATTCAATACGGCACTTTTGAATACACAAGTGATTATGAATTGTTAAACGAAACATTACAAACGTCGAGGGAACAACTATAAGGGAGTGTTTTCTAATGGGGAGCAATAACTTTTATAAACATGAGATAGTCATTATTACAGGAATGAGTGGAGCTGGTAAAACAGTAGCAGTTCAAAGTTTTGAAGATCTAGGGTACTACTGTATTGATAATTTACCACCTGAACTATTAACTACTTTCCTAGCGCTAATGAGAGAATCTGAACGTAAGATTACACGTGTTGCTGCTGTTATGGATATGCGAGGCGGAGAATTTTTTGATTCATTAATAGATGCACTAGACAAATTAGAAAAAATAGATGATCTCATGACAAGAGTATTATTCTTAGATGCTGAGGACGAAACACTTGTACGTCGCTATAAAGAAACAAGAAGATCTCATCCATTAGATCCTCAAGGATTACCACTCGAAGGCATAAAAAAAGAAAGACAATTACTCTCTGAGTTAAAAGGACGAGCAACCTATGTTTATAATACTTCATCGATGAAACCACGAGAATTACGTGAAAGAATTGCGCTAGAATTTGCAAACTCTAGTAGCCCGAAATTCTATATCAACGTGATGTCTTTCGGATTTAAAAATGGTATCCCAATCGATGCGGATTTAGTATTTGATGTCCGTTTTTTAAAAAATCCATATTATGTGGAAGAGTTACGTCATAAAACGGGACTTCAAACAGAAGTATCTTCCTACGTATTAGCTAACGAAGAAACGCAAATTTTAATTAAAAAGTTAACGGATTTATTCGAATTTATGATACCTCATTATAAAAATGAAGGGAAAGCTCAATTAGTAGTTGCAATTGGTTGTACGGGCGGCCAACATCGTTCAGTAACCCTAGCTGAATACTTTGGGAAACTTTTTAGTCAAGACTATCAAACTGTAATTACACACCGAGATGTTATTCATAGAAAGGATTGAAGTAATGCGTAAAAAGAAAACGAATATCGTAGTTATTGGAGGTGGAACTGGTTTATCTACTTTGTTGCGCGGTTTGAAGAAATATCCATTTGATATTACAGCAATCGTTACAGTTGCCGATGATGGCGGATCTTCAGGGCGCCTTCGAGATGATTACGATATTCCACCTCCCGGAGACATACGAAATGTTATCGCCGCATTATCAGATGCCGAACCATTAGTAGAGCAAATGTTTCAGTATCGTTTTGCACAATCCGTCGATTTGGGTGGACACTCTTTAGGTAATTTAATGTTAACTGCATTAACAGATATAACAGGTGATTTTAGTCATGCGATTGCTGAAATGAGTAAAGTCTTAAAGGTACATGGCAAGGTAATACCTGCAGCAAATAAAAAAATCACCTTACATGCAGAATTAATCGATGGCTCCGTTATCGTCGGGGAATCTAAAATTCCGAATGCACATTTACCAATTAAACAAGTTTTTTTAGAACCGAATAATGTGAAACCGCTTCCGGAAGCGATTCGTGCTATTCAATCTGCAGATATTATCTTAATTGGACCTGGAAGCTTATATACGAGTATTATCCCAAATTTATTAGTAAAAGATATTGGGGATGCTGTAGTAAAGGCGAAAGGTCGTAAAATCTATATATGCAACCTAATGACACAAAAAGGTGAGACGTTCACATATAATGCTACTGATCATGTGCGAGCAATCTATGATCATGTTGGCAAACCGTGTTTAGATTCAATTTTAGTCAATAATATAGATTTACCTTCACCTATAAAAGCGAATTACAGGGAAGAAGACGCAGAACCTGTTTCAGTTGATGTTGGAAGCTTAGAAAAAATGGGGCTAGAAGTCATAAAGAAAGATATAGCCATTATCCAGTCGGATGTAGTGCGACATGAATCTACCCGTATTGCGGAGTGGTTAAATGATTATGCTCCAAAATTCATAAGTTAATATACCTTGGTTTGCAAAGTATATGTTATGATATTTCTCATACATAGATTGAAAGGGGGTTGTGAAATTGTCATTTGCTTCAGAAACTAAGAAAGAGCTAACGCAAGTTGAAGCGAATGATAGCTGTTTAAAAGCAGAAGTATCAGCGCTCATTCGTATGAACGGGGTAGTATCATTTGCAAATAAGCAACTTAGCCTTGATGTTCAAACTGAAAATGCTGCGATCGCACGAAGATTATATACAATTATAAAAAAACTTTATTCATATAATGTTGAACTACTTGTACGTAAAAAAATGCGGCTTAAGAAAAACAATGTATATATTTGCCGTATTCGTGAAGGTGCTAGGGAACTATTAAAAGATCTTGATATCATTTCAAGTGATTTTCAGTTTAATCATTCTCTATCCAATTCATTAATTCAAAATAAAAATGAAAAACGTGCTTATATACGTGGTGCATTTTTAGCGGGTGGGTCAGTGAATAACCCGGAAACCTCTTCCTATCATCTAGAAATTTATTCTTTATATAAAGAACATGGTGAAGCACTAGCAGAATTATTGAATAACTTTCAATTAAATGCAAAAACGATTGAGAGAAAAAAAGGTTTTGTCACTTATTTAAAAGAAGCTGAGAAAATATCAGATTTTCTAGGATTAGTTGGTGCATTCCAAGCTATGTTAAAATTCGAAGACGTCCGAATTGTACGGGATATGCGTAATAGTGTCAATCGGATCGTCAATTGTGAAACGGCAAACTTAAATAAAACGATTGGTGCTGCAATACGCCAAGTGGACAATATTAAGTTTATAGAAAATTCAATTGGATTAGATCAACTGCCAGAAAAACTACGTGAAATTGCTCGATTACGAGTTGAGTATCAGGACGTCACTTTAAAAGAGCTTGGCGAAATGGTTTCAACAGGTGCAGTGAGTAAATCCGGAGTTAATCATAGATTAAGAAAAATTGATGAAATCGCTGATGCACTTCGCAGAGGAGAACAAATTAAGTAAAAAGTAAAAAATAGGAATAAACATGCATTGTTCTTTTGGGGCGGATAGTAATATTATGGTAATAGATATCCGGATAAGAAAGGACGACAGTTCGCGCGAAACACAGAGTTGAATACAGCTCTTTTTGCATCGAAAAGAAGTGATAATGCAAAATCTTTTGCAACAATGGCCTACAGAAATCCTTTTGCTAGCGTAACTCGCATAAGCATGATGTTGGTCATATCACTAATGCAACAGGTATTTGCATTATAGTGATAAGTGGAGCAAATAGAATTTGTTCATTTTTCAATCGAACTGTATCTTTCCAAACAATTCTGATAAGATAAAAATATATTGATGAACGGTTTGAAAGGGAGTATATTAGATGGTTGAAACCAATTTGGAAGTAAAATTAAAAACCGGTTTACAAGCTAGACAAGCAGCTTTATTTGTCCAAGAAGCAAATCGCTATAAATCTGAAGTGTATTTACAAAAAGACAGTAAAAAAGTAAATGCAAAATCGATCATGGGGATTATGAGTCTAGCTGTAGCAAGAGGGACAACTGTTACATTAATCGCTGATGGCAATGATGAAAATGAGGCAATTGTTGGCCTTTCAAAAATTATCGAAAAAGCAGATTAATCTCAAATTTTGTAAACGCTCGCGAAATTCACTATTG
>JAPSJC010000082.1 GCA_031178355.1 Ureibacillus sp. | reverse complement strand
TGAGTTATCAATACTTCTGACTCTGTATCCGTAACATCTTTACTGAATTCTCGTTTAGAAGCCTCATAATCTCTCACAACTTCTTCCTCAAATAATGTAAGCTGTTGCTCAGAATGCGATTCCACATTTATCTCAACTTGGTTACGGCTAGTTGACTCAAACTCTTCTAATAAAACACGTGCACGTTCGATGATGGCCTCTGGCATTTCAGCAAGTTGCGCAACATGAACACCATAGCTTTTATCTGCTGCACCTTTCATAACTTTGTGTAAAAATACAACTTTACCATCTTTCTCCGTTGCACTAACGTGTACATTTTGAAGACGCGATAACTCATTTTCTAAAGAAGTTAGTTCATGGTAATGTGTTGAAAACAGTGTGTTTGCACCGATTCGATCGTGAATGTACTCCATCATGGACTGCGCTAACGCCATCCCGTCATAAGTGGAAGTTCCACGGCCGATTTCATCAAATAGTAATAAGCTATTTTCTGTTGCATTTGTAATAGCGTTTTGAGATTCCAGCATCTCCACCATAAATGTCGATTGCCCTGCAGCTAAGTCATCCGCCGCACCGATTCGAGTAAAAATTTGATCAGTTATTGGTAACACCACTTCATCTGCTGGAACATAGCAACCTATTTGTGCCATGACAACAATTAGTGCCACCTGACGCATATACGTACTTTTCCCGGACATATTCGGTCCAGTAATCAGCATCATATTTTTATCTTCCGTCAAAACACAATCATTTGGCACATAAGTTTGTTTATGTAACATTTTTTCAACTACTGGATGACGTCCATTAACAATTTTTAACGCACGACCAGTATGGAAGTTTGGTCTTACAAAACGATATTTTTCTGTTACAACTGCAAAGCTCATATAAACATCTAGCTCACTGATTTCAGAAGCAAGTGCCTGTAGACGTGGAATGAAGGATTTAATTTCTTCACGCAAATTTACAAATAAATCGTATTCCAATGCTAAACTTTGTTCCTCTGCGTTTAAAATGATTGATTCTTTTTCTTTTAATTCTTCAGTAATAAAGCGTTCTGCGTTTGCTAATGTTTGTTTTCGTGTATATCGAGATAAATCGACATTTGCAAGCTGGGATTTTGTCACTTCGATATAGTAACCAAAAATACGATTATAGCCGATTTTCAAGTTCTTAATGCCAGTTACTTCACGTTCTTTTTGCTCTAATGAAGCGATCCAATCTTTACCGTTTCGAGATGCAAAGCGCAATTCATCAAGCTTTTCATTGTACCCATCACGGATTACGTCCCCTTCTTTAATCGAAATTGGTGGATTATCAGTAATGGCTTTGGATAATAAAGACTCAACTTCGGTGCACTCATCCATTTTCTCTCCAAGTATTGCTAACTTCTCTTTTCCACTATGCATTAAGTGTTCGCGAATAATAGGGATTTGTCGTAAAGATTCACGAAGTTGTGCAAGATCACGACCTCCAACACTTCCGAAAGCAACGCGACCTGCTAAGCGTTCTAAATCATAAACACGTTTTAGGAGTTCTCTTAATTCATTTCGAACGAAAAATTCATCGAGTAAATCGGTAACGATATTGAGCCGTTCGTTGATTGCTTGCTCGCTTGCTAGAGGCTGGTGCAACCATTGTTTTAGTTTACGGCTCCCCATCGCTGTTACTGTTTCATCTAATAACCATAAAAGAGTTCCTTTTTGGTCCCCTCCACGAAGCGACTGTAAAAGCTCTAGGTTTCTTTTTGAATTTGAATCAATTCGTAGGTATTGCCTCGCTTCAGTATAAGTAAAAGGTTGAATATGCGTTAGTGAACGCATTTGTGTTCTTTCTACGTATTGAAGTAACACTTTTGCAGCACCCTTAATGGCTTCTGGTAAATGCAGGACATAGGCATTCGCTTTCTCATTGTCCATTTCATCTTTCTCAATGGATAGAACAATCCCGTATTGGCTTGCATGTTCTGCTAATAAGATCTGTAACTGTTCCGTAACAACCACTTCACGAATATTGTAAGTGTGAAGTTGCTGAAGAAGTGCCTTTACCCCTCCTTCGATGAGCGTGCTGTTCGCTTCACCGGTAGATAAATCCAAGTAAACAAAGGCAATTGAGTTCTCCAGAAGTAACTCCGCACTAGCAATATAGTGATTGGATTTCCCATCGATTGTCTTCCCTTCTGTAAGGGTACCCGGTGTAATTAGTTGAACCACTTCTCGCTTTACAACACCTTTTGCTTGGGAAGGTAATTCTGTTTGCTCGCAGATTGCCACTTTGTAGCCTTTTGAAACAAGTGTCTCAATATATCCCTGTGCAGAATGAAAAGGAACACCGCACATTGGGATTCGTTCTGCAGCACCTGCTTCACGTCCCGTTAACGTAATCTCTAAAATTTGTGAGGCTTTCACCGCATCATCAAAAAACAGCTCATAAAAATCACCTAGACGATAAAAAAGAAAGGCATCTTCATAGTCTGCTTTAATCGATAAATATTGTTGCATCATTGGTGTATATGTAGTCATGCTTCGTCTCTCTCCTATAATTAGTCCCAAGAAATACGATGGGGTAATTTTATGTAAGTTTCTATTATAAATGACCAGACTTAATGTGTCAGTACTCGATTTTTATTAAAATAAACTGATTGTATATGTTTTAGGGTGATTTCATAGCTCTATTCCGTCATAAATCTGATCCATGTTGAAGATTCACCACAGTTGAATCTATCATTATTATAACAAAAAGAAAAAAAGAGCGCCTATCATCTACTATTTGACGTAGAATGGCGCTCTCAAAAATTATTTTCGAAATGATGACGATTCGTCTCTTAAATTACTGCTAGATGATGAACTTGATGATGAACTTGACGAAGATGAGCTAGAAGATGATTCATCATCGTCTTCTTGGAATCTCCACTCTTCTTCGTACTCAATTGGGTGAACAGATACTACTACTTTTGTTTCACCAATTACTTCTACTAAGAATTCACGCTCGATAACGATATTGAAGCAATCACCGTTTTGTGTAATTACCGCTTCGATACAGTTAGGTTGTTGTAACACACGAACTTTTACATCATCAGAATCAATTACATCTTCGTCACGGTAGTGCAATTTCACTCGATCTTTATAGTTAATTGTCTCAGTAAATACAGCTGTTTTTGTATGGTTATTGTAAGCGTACCATACGTTTACATCGAATTTACCAGTGATTTCTACAAATTTCCCATGTTTTTTCGCGTGATAGTGGTGGTTAATGACCCAGCAACCTAGAATACTTGTTGGTGTATTTGTTGGACGTAAAACTTCACTCGTTTCATATCTCTTTTTCCCTTTGGCAACAACCGCTTTTGTCACAATTTGACGCAAACGTTTCAAATTAACTTCCTCCTTTATACTAGTCGACCTATATTATGCGACATGTGCCTAATTGGTGAAATGAAGAATAATAATAATTTTAGGCACCATCCCTATTGAAGGTTCACGTCTCGTGACTGAAATCAATAGTAGATGTTGAAGCAATCGTATGGGCACTTCACATGATTTATAGTATGCAGCAGAGTGAAATAAGGTTTTTCATTTTATGTAAAATGTTGTAGGAAAATAAATGTAGAGTGAGTTTCGGCGTTATGAAGGCAGTTGGTTAAGTGAGGCAAATCATTGTGGATACTGGCTTTCAATCTATTTAAGCATAAAAAAGGCACCATCGTTTGTTTATAGTTTAACAAATGATGATGCAAAATAATTTTTAGATAAAACTGGTAGTACTTGCGATTTAAGAGGGTTTAGCTTAAAGGTTCATTTTTTAACTTTTGAATTTCATGTTTACGACGTTCATTTTTTTCTTGGAGATGCTCTAATTCTTCTTCACCAGCAAACTCCATACTTATTTCAGCTTCTGTCATATTATCCTTAATATTATTGATCAATTCTTCTTTTGGAATAAAGTCTTTATTCGTTTTTTGAACTTTTCGTTGCGGATTTTGTTTCATTCAAAAAACCTCCTATACAATTTTTAGTACAAAGTTAGTTTGTTAATATTGTGCTTATTTATACTCAAATTACCGACAGTGTTAATTTGTTTACATATTAGTATGAAAACTTTTAATTGGAGTAAAAATTTTATGTTGAGGTATTTTATTTTGATTTGATATTGAATGAAATATAAATTAGAAGGATTTTGAGTCGTCGATTGATTATGTATTAAAGTTATGAAAAAAGACCAACACTATTCGTGCTGGTCTTTGAACTTCATTTACAACTTCAAATTAATAACCGTAGCCATTGTTAAAATATGTTGCGCCAACGATAATCAATAGGATGAACATTACAACTAGTAGAGCAAATCCATTCTGATTGTCTCCACCGTGACCGTGATGACCTTTTTTTCTGTAGCTTGAAGATTCCATCTTTAGCACCTCCCCTGACATTACCTATCATATGGGGCTTTGCACAAATGACACAGTACAAAAGTGGAGATTTCGAAAAAAATTTCAAATAAATTTATACATAAAAAAAGAGGGCTGGGACAAAAGCTATTTTAATATAAACTAGCATTTAGGACTGCTAATAATTTGCTTTATATTTGCAAAGCTCGTTTGTTGGAGATACAGGTGGAGAATCGTTCGAAAATGCTAAAGCATTTCCTCCTGCGATGAGTATTCAAAGAAGCATTCCTTGTCCTGCAGGAGAAAAGAGCTTAGAGGAACAAAGGCTAAGAGCGCCACGTCCTGTGGCAACGCCTTCGTGACCAACATCGTGTTGGCCTAGACCACACACAGTTTACTGGTGTGGGCTCGAGGGTCGCCTGCGGAAAGCGACGCCTGTATCGAAAACAAACGACACAATTGGTATATCAAAAAAGTACAATCCGAAATGTAATTGGATTGTACTCTTAGACTTATGTCCCAAATTTTTTATATCAAAGTATTAATTAAGAACAACTTCCTGGTTGGCTATTACGTACTTTCGAGCCAGTTTCACCTTTTAATACGTCGCCACCAGTTGATTCGATAATTTCATTAGTTACATTATTCGCGATTGCGTTTGAAACTAATTGAAGTAAATTGTTCACTTCGAATTGAGAATGTTTGAACTCTTGTACAATTGGTAGTTCATCGATTTCTTGTTCAATTTTTTCAATTTTTTCTTCAATTAATTTTAACGCTCTTTCTTTCCCAAGATGTTGGAAGTTTACTGCTTGTTTTTGTAATGTTTTTAAACTTGCAATTTTTTCACGAACTTTTTGATTTTCATTAATTTGCGCTTCTGCCTTTTTAAAGAACTCTACTTGTTCTGTGTTGGCAATCATATGTGCAACTTCTTTTGCTTTTTCTATGATTTCATCTTTTGTGTATAGCTTTGTTGTCATTATACTTCCACCTCATGTCGTTTTACTACTTCAACAAATTCTCCACGTAGTGAATATGCTTTTGCATCCGTAACTTTTACTTTTACAATGTGACCGATTAATTCTTTCTCGCCTGCAAAGTTTACTAATTTATTGCGACGTGTATAACCTGCTAACATGTCATCACGTTTTTTACTTGTTCCTTCAACTAATACCTCTACTTCAGCATCTTTATACTTTTTCAATGCTTCCGCTGAGAGTTCTTCCACCACTGCATTTAAACGGTGAAGACGTTCTTTTTTCACCTCTTGAGGGACATTGTCCACCATTTTCGCAGCTGGAGTTCCTTCACGCGGTGAATAGATATAAGTGAATGCTGATTCAAAGCCTACCTCACGATATAAATCGATTGTCTCTTGGAATTGTTCCTCAGTTTCATTTGGATAACCAACAATGATGTCCGTTGTTAATGCAACATTCGGAATGGCTTCTTTAATTTTGCGAACTAAATCAAAGAAATGCTCACGTGTGTATTTACGTGCCATAATTTTTAGAACGTCATTGGATCCCGATTGAACTGGTAAATGAATATGTTCGACAAGGTTACCACCTTTCGCAAGCACTTCGATTAAATGATCATCAAAGTCGCGTGGGTGACTAGTTGTGAAACGGATACGTGGAATATCGATTTTACGTAATTCATCCATTAAATCGCCAAGACGATAATTTATGTCTGTGAAATCTTTTCCGTATGCGTTTACGTTTTGACCTAACAGCATAATTTCTTGATAACCGTGCGCTGCAAGTTCACGTATTTCTTGAATAATTTCATCCGGACGACGGCTTCGTTCTTTCCCACGAGTATAAGGAACGATACAATATGTACAGAACTTATCGCAACCGTACATAATGTTTACCCAAGCTTTAATCGAACCGTTACGTTTTTTCGGAAGGTTTTCAAGTACATCCCCTTCTTTTGACCAAACATCCACAACCATTTCTTTCGACATATACGCTTCTTTTAAAATGTGTGGTAAGCGGTGAATATTGTGTGTACCAAATACCATATCGACATGTTGGTAAGTTGTCAGGATTTTATTTACAACGGATTCTTCTTGTGACATACAGCCACAAACACCGATTAACATTTCTGGGTTTTTACGTTTATATTTCATTAAATATCCAAGTTCACCAAAAACTTTGTTTTCCGCATTTTCGCGAATCGCACATGTATTTAGTAAAACCGCATCTGCTTCTTCGATTTTGTCTGTAGGGTCATAACCAAGTTCCATGAAAATTCCGGCCATTACTTCTGAATCGTGTTCGTTCATTTGACAGCCATATGTACGAATGAAAAACTTACGCCCTTCGCCCATACCTTTAAACTCTTGTGGAATGGCAAAATCTTTATGATATTTTACTTCTTCTTTCCCGCGCTTTTTCGCTTCTTTTAAGGAAGGTGCTGTAATCACACGCTCGAAGTATTTACTATAATCTTTTTCAGTTTTTGTATTTGAAGTACTTGGTTGATTCACTTGTTGACTTGCAATTCTTTGTTCTTCATTCATCGAAGGTTTATACTCCTTTCAAGGTTGTTCTGCAAGATAGTAAATGTCTTTGCTTCTCGATTTAGAACGCTATTTAAAATAAATAGTTAGAAGATAAGTTTTGAAGCGAGAAAAAAATACATTTCGCTACATGAAGACACATCTTCACAATCACAAAACGCGTTTCGCGCATTCGAATCCCATTTTAATATTATAACGACAAATAGACTAAAAGAACAATATGATATCTTGAATTGATGTTGTTTTGACATAATTTACATATGTTTGATTTTTATATAACTGGCAAGCTACTTTAAATTCTATCTTAATGTAATGATTGCTGTGAAATAAAGTGCTCATACTGGACCGGATCGTTCTCCTTAATGATCGCAAGAAATGTAAAACAAAGTTGAACAATTGATTGCCATTTCATTTGATAACGTTCTTCAAACTGATGCTTTGGAAACTTTAACACAGCTAAAAAAATATCAGCCGGTTCAATGTTCATTTCTTCAAGATAATTTAAAAACGCAAGAAATAACGTGTGATCCTTAACTCCAATTGTTTTTTCTTCCACAAGTTTATTTAACTCTTGAGGATTCCGTAACGAATTTGCTTTACTAAAAACCTTTTGTAGTTGCTCGCTCTGCTTTTTATTCTTAATAGAAATAAAATCAATAACGTTGCTCACATTGGATACCTCTTTTTTAGTTGGTTTTGTATGTTTGTCTAGGTGCCTTTGTAATTAAGCCCATCTAATATCAGTGAAGTTTTTGGTAAAGTGTGTATGTATTCAGCATTATTGCCCAGTTCTATAATAATTAGATGTACTCCGGAAATTTGTTCATAAAAATACATCTCCCTTACAATTGTACTAAAAAGTAAGGGAGATAAGTAATATCTGATATAGGTATGAAATTTTAACACACACAAATACACGCTGCCCTAATAATTATGAGGCTCTTTTAGGACATTTTTTTCATTTGCAAAACGAATTGTTTCCTTAATACATAGTTCCACACCATGAGTTAAATCACGTTTATTCCACCCAGGAATCTTCCCATGTTGGATGGCTAACTCAAATGATGCTGGGATGTGAATAAAACCTGCTAACACATTTCCCTGTACTTTTGCATATGTCATCGCTTCATACATGATGTTATTGCAGAGGTAAGTTCCAGCAGTATTGGAGATTTCAGCTGGATAGCCTTCTTTATTTAGCGTGTCAATCATGCGTCGTATCGGCAAGTTTGTTAAATATGCATCAGCACCATCTTCATTAATTTTTTCGTCGATGGGCGTAAATCCATTGTTATCTGGTTCACCATCTTTTATATTTATGGCAATCCGTTCAGGGGTGATTTTGTATCGACCTCCGGCTAATCCTAAAGAAATAACGATATCTGGCATTAGTTCTTGTATATATTCATTTAATTGTTTTGCTGATTCATGAAAATCTACTTTTAATATACGACCATAAATCTCATAATCTTCTATTCTGTGTTGGTCCAACGCCTCAACTACTTGCATCGTAGGGTTAAT
>JAPSJC010000081.1 GCA_031178355.1 Ureibacillus sp. | reverse complement strand
AACAACAACAACAACAACGAAGAGTATGCTCAAGAAGCAGACTTCAACCGCAACAACAATAACAATAACAACCGTAATAACAACAATAACAACAATAACAACAATAACAATCGATAATTTTTTTCGATTAAATGTTGGGTTATATGATTTAAGATTTAATTAGATATCATATACGGAGTTATTGATGTGCTCTGAACTGAAGCCCCGAATAACCACTTGTATAAAGTGATTATTCGGGGTCTTTCATTATCAATAGTTTTCTGTTTCGCTATGGTTAACTTTTCTAAGTATCTTATAGGTGAGAAGGGTATATAGTAATATATATACATAATATGTACATGACGACTGGGGGCTTAAAATGGAATTATATATTGAATGGACTTATAGATCGAAAAACGGAACAGAAGCTACTTTCCGCTCTGAGTTTATGCCAGCAGCCCATGCATTAACTATAGGAGAAGATATTGAAAAAACAGGGAGAGCTAGAAATCTAACTTATAATGATAAGCATGATAGCACTTGGATGGCGAAAGAAATTAAGAAATACTTAAAAGAGATGGAAACTGAACCACATAATGTTAAAGTGTATTTTGATGGGGGATATGATATACAATCGGGTTTGGCAGGGCTCGGTGTTTCAATCTACTATGAACAAAACGGTAAATCGTATCGGATGCGTCGCAATGCTCCTGCACAAGGACTTGCTTCGAATAATGAAGCTGAATATGCTGCACTTCACCTTGCTGTTGTAGAATTGGAGTTGTTAGATGTTCATCATCAAACTGTACAATTTATAGGAGATTCTCAAGTTGTAATTAATCAAATGAGTGGTGAATGGCCAGCATATGAAAAAGAACTAGCTAACTGGGCAGACCGAATAGATAATAAGCTAAAAAATGTAGGAATTGAGCCGCAATTTGAATTAGTTCCACGTAAGCTTAACGCTGAAGCAGACCGTCTTGCTACGCAAGCATTACAAGGCATTGATATCACTGGTCAAATTGAACTGCAAGACAGTAATGAAAAATAGAAATATTTAAATTTTAATCCTAAGTGGTAATCCTTAGTTTCAGGAGTACTACTTAGGATTTATTGCATTATCAGGTTATTTACTAATCCCCAATAAAAACTGCGTGTTTAACCTTTCAAATTGATTACTATTACACAATAACCGAGATTAATATCTACAAGACATAAGCATATACTTTCTAATAGTGGGAATTTAAGTAAATTATGTAAATTCTTCATTAATTACGAATTTTAGGAGGGTTATCTTGAAACATATGAGGAAATTTGGAATCCTCGTGACATCAACTGCATTAACACTTGGAATTGCAACATCTATTGGACATGCTCAATCACCTTATGAGGTGCAAAATGAGAAAGTTGCCATCGAAGTCCAAAACAATGAAGTAGAGATTTCAAAAAATGTGTTAATTCAAAAGCTAAAGTCCGTATTCCCTAAACAATTTGATTTTTTAGCAAACAGTGATTTTCAGTTAGGCAATGCACATCATTATCCAGATGACGATCGTATTCGTTATGACTTAAGCTTTCATAAAACGGTCAAAGGTAAAGATGTATATGGTAGTGTAACCTTTGTTGGGGATGAATTAGAGATTGAAAACTTTTATTTTGAACCAATAGATACGTCAGAAGCATTATTCCCTGCAAAAGTTTCAAAAGAAGATGCTAGAAAGATTGCAACAGATTTCCTTAAGAATTTCCCAGATGGAAAGAACTACGAAATTGACGAAACAAATGTTGGTTATCATTATCATTCAAATCAACTCATAACTGAACCAATTCGATATGAATTTTCTTTCGTGAAAAAACATAACGATATTCCGATATCCAATCAGCGAGTTTATGTAACTGTGCTAGGAAATGGAGAAATTACACAATTATACCGAGATTCACAAACTTCCTCTAAAGCAACATATGCTAATTCAAATCTAGTAAAAAGTGAACAAACTATACTAGATAAAGTGAAAAAGAATTTATCTGTTAGTTTAAAATACCAAATTAATTATAATTATATTACAGGTGAGGAATCTGTAGCCCTTGTTTATCACCCTTCTATTAATTATAACGGTCTAAATGCAATCACTGGAGAGTGGCAAACGACAAATGGTTTTACAAAAGATGCACCGAAAGTTGCGAAAATTGAGAAACTTACTTCGAAACCACTATCGCCAAAATATAATGGTATAACGATTCAGGAAGCGAAAAAAATAGCACAAAATTTACTGAAAATAGATTCAGATAAAGTAGAACTGAAGATTGATTCGGTACATGAATATGAAAATAATTCAGGTCAACCTTTTTTAAGTATTCAATATTCTTATAACTGGGAATATGGTGGGTATGGATCTACAATTGAGATGAATAAAAAAACTGGGGAAATCGTTTCATATCACGATATGCGAGGTGATGTGTTACGGGAATTAGGTGAAAATACTAATAAAGACCCTCTATCTAAAAAGGAAGCGCTAAATAAGGCAATTGAGCATGTTAAAAATATGATTCCTTCTTATATACACGATTATGCAAAGCCTATTGATGAACCGTATTTAGAAAAGGGCCGTGGCATCTATAATTTTGCTTTCCCTAGAGTTGTTAATGGGATTATCGTAGAAGGGAATCAAATAAGTGTTTCTGTTGGTCCTGATGGTTCGCTTTACAGTTTATATGTAAACCATCTTGATAGAGACAATTGGCCATCAACAAAGAATATTATCACGAGTGAAAACGCTAAGAATCAATTTATCAATGCATTAAGTTTAAATCTACAATATATGAAGCTAGATCCTGAAGCTACTCATTATGAGCTAATTTATTCACCAGTTTATAATGAAAGTCAATTTAGTTACCTTGATGCAATCACTGGAAAGTGGAGTAGTATCTTAGGTGAAAGTGATCAACCAGTAGTAACGCATCCATCTGCAGAGGAAGAATTAAATTTCTTAATTCAAAATAAAATACTTGAGGTAAAAGATTCAAATTCGTTTAATGCTGATACATCGATTACAAATGGAGAAGCATTAAAAATCATTGTGAAATCACTATCGCACTTCTATGTGTATGATACAGTTGAACTTGAAAAATCGGTTCAAACATTCGATAATATTGGGCCAAAACACAAGTTGTATACTGTTGTCGAGCAAGCAGTTCGCATGGGAATACTCGATTCTGAGGATTCATTTAACCCAGATAGTAATCTTACTAAAGAACAATTAGCTGTGTGGTATATCCGTACATTGGGATTAGAATTAGCAGCGAAAAATTATGATATTTATAAATCAAACTTATTGGATCTAGGTGATACAAAATCAGAGTATATTGGCTATATCACATTATCCTATTCCTTAAAACTAATTTCAGCGGAAAATAATCAATTCAAACCTAAGAGTGAAGTAACTTATGCAGATATAGCAACATCCATTTTTACATTAGCACGTTCAATCCACCACAACAAAAGATACTACTAAATGAGAAAGGTGCCAGGTACACAATTAATTCTGAATATTCGGAACTGAATGTGTACTGGCACCATCATCTTAATCACTTTCAGGCATTACAATACCTAATTCTTTCAATTTTGCTTTTGCTTCTTCTTTTGTCAGTTTTCCTTCACGTATTTGCTTGAAAATATTCTTTGCCTTTTCTATTGTTTCTTCATCTAACCCTTCAAAGATATGATTTTTTTTCTTAGGTAATTGCACACCTAAATCCTTCAATTGATTTTTCGCATCTTCATAGGAAATTACCCCATCTCTCGCATTCTTCTTTATTTCAAGTGCTTTCTCTTTAGTTTCATCATCTAAATCAGCAAACCATTCTGAATGCTCAAAAGAAACTATATTACTTAATTGTTTTTTTAAGCTACGAATAATATCTATTGCTTGCTTTTGTTTTTCAGCGCTTAGCCCAGTGTAATCATCAATTGTACCAATTACCCTTACACTCGCTTCTGTAGAAGGGGATACAATAAGTAAAATTCCTAAAGCTAAAAGTAAATTTGTGATAAAAGTTTTCATTTTCTTCGACATATTTTCACATCCTTATATAAAATTTGTCATTTGAATAGTAATTTCGGCTTGTATTTACAATGTTATATTTCCCATTTGTTTCGGATTCAAAAGTGAATAATTTTGCCAATCCGCATACATGAATAAAAAGATTAAACGACAACAAAATAAACACGAAATGAAATAATATTAGGAGGTAAGTAATATGACAAATCGTA
The DNA here is from genome assembly GCA_031178355.1 of Ureibacillus sp. GTDB lineage: Bacteria > Bacillota > Bacilli > Bacillales_A > Planococcaceae > Ureibacillus. The sequence goes on along the minus strand of JAPSJC010000081.1, from coordinate 4,235 downwards.
ATAACAATAAACCGAATCCAGACGATCGTTCGGATAACGTGGAAAAGCTTCAAGCCTTGATTCAAAATACTGAGGATAAGATGCATAAAGCAGAAATTTCAATGGAGTTTTCTGGATCTAAGCAACAAGAACAAATTAAAGCAAAAAACAAACGCCGTGCTGAATCTATTCAAGGTTTTAGAGAAGAAATTAAAGATGAAGCACATAAAGGTGAATAAAATTTTTAACTATAACAAAGGTGCCCTTAACTGGCACCTTTGTTGTTTTTTGTCGTAAAAATTAGAACGGTTTCAATTTTATTTCCTTTGTTCTTTCAATACAATAGATATGGGAGATTTTTTCATTTAGGCAAAGGGGGAATATATATGGAGTTTGCAGTTGAAAATCGCATTGGCATAATTAGTCTTCGAGACAAAGTCATGTCGGCAAAAGAAGCAGCAAAATTGATACAACATGGTGACGTTGTTGGTATGAGTGGTTTTACTCGTGCAGGGGATGCGAAAGTTGTGCCATTAGCATTAGCGGAACGTGCTAAAAATGAAGAGTTGAAAATTGATGTATACACAGGCGCCTCATTAGGGCCAGAAGTTGACCAAGTTTTAGCTGAAGCAGGAGCAATCCGCAAACGTGCACCATACCAAGGGGATCCAGTTATCCGTAATTTAATTAACAAAGGTGAAATTTTATACGTAGACGCTCACCTTTCACATAATGCTGAATTAGTACGTCAAGGTATTATTGGACCTATTAATTATGTAATCATTGAAGCCACTGCAATTACTGAAGACGGCTATTTAGTGCCAACTACATCGGTTGGTAATTCACCAATTTATACTGTTAATGCAAATAATATTATTGTTGAGTTGAATTTAGCTCATTCGGAATCACTTGTAGGTGTTCACGATATTTATATCCCTGAAAACCAAGGTGAACGCGGAATTATTCCATTATTGAAACCAACTGATCGTATCGGTGAAATCGGTATCAAAATTGATCCTGAAAAGGTGAAAGCGATTGTCATCTCAAATGAGCAAGATGCTCCTTCATTAATCGTCGATCCAGATGAAGAAACTCAAACAATGGCAAATCATTTATTAAACTTCTTCCGTGAAGAAATTAAAGCAGGTCGTTTAACAAATAAACTAGCTCCAATTCAATCTGGTGTAGGCTCTGTTGCAAACGCTGTATTAGAAGGATTTAAAGATTCTGAGTTTGAAGATTTAATCGTATTCTCTGAAGTACTTCAAGATGCTGTGTTCAACTTAATTGATGCTGGTAAAGTATCATTTGCATCATGTACTTCTATTACAATTTCAGAAGAATTACAAAAGAAAGTTTATGGAAACATTGAAAAATATAAAGACAAAATCGTTCTTCGTCCACAAGAAATTTCAAATCATCCTGAGGTGATTCGCCGTTTAGGTTTAATTGCAATTAACGCTGCTCTAGAAGTAGACATTTACGGTAACGTGAACTCTACGCTCGTAAGTGGTACAAAAATTATGAACGGAATTGGTGGATCTGGTGACTTCACACGTAATTCTCGTACAAGTATATTCGTAACGAAGTCTTATGCTAAAGGTGGTAAATTGTCATCAATCGTTCCAATGGTTGCACACCATGATCATACAGAACATGATGTGCAAGTTATTGTAACCGAACAAGGTGTTGCTGATTTACGTGGTCTTGCACCAAAAGAGCGAGTAGCTAAAATCATCGAGAATTGTGCACACCCTGATTTCAAACAACAATTATGGGATTATTATAATGAAGCAGTTGAGTTAACTGGCAACGCGCATACTCCACATAACCTAGAAAAAGCGCTTTCTTGGCATGTGCAAGCAACAAAAACTGGTTCTATGAAGTTCTAATAAATCATCAATAAACTTTATTTGCATGAGTTCAATACTAAATTGGACTCGTGTTTTTTTTATTCTCCTATAATCGAAAGCTAGCATTGAAGAGATTTCTATTCTTAAAAATTATTCCTCTTCAAATTGTATAGGGGAATAGCTTTTTTTGGTTTATATATTAAAAAGTTGATCCAACAAAACTATTTTGTTGTTACTTCTCTTTCATCCAAAATAGAGTTGACTATATGTAGTGCATCCCATTCGCCCCCGGATAGTTTAATAATAGGGTACTTTTTAGGGAAGAGCTTTTGACAAATTTCTTGTGGAGAAAACCCATCGCTGTATAAAGAGATGACTTGCTGTTGAAGGGACAATAAGTATTCAAGTTTCCCTTCTAAAGCAACACGACCATTTGAAACAAATCCCGCATGCTGACAAAAGACTTCTTCAAAATTATAAGTTAATACTTTTTTTAATGATCGAATGATCGTAGGAATACTCTCATTTGATAAAAGTAACTTTGTATGAACCTGTACAAATAAATCCCCAGTAAATAATTGACCCGTATTTTGGTTTAAATACGATTGATGATCAAATGCGTGACCTGGTGTTTCAATTACTTCCCAAGTTGCAGTTCTCGAATGAAGTATAGTTGGCGTTGGTTTTCCATAAAACGGTTTTCTACTACCCCAAAAAGCTTTTCGGTAAAAAGGATAATCCGCTTTATCCACACATTGAGCGATTGATTTTTCGTTTATAAAAATGGGTGTATTTTTAGTTTTCTCGATATATGCAGCATTGCCAGTATGGTCTTCATGATGGTGCGTAATCAGTACTTGATCAAAGTCCGCATCATCTATAAATGATTCAAAATACTTATGTAAAGATCGTGCACCAGTGTCAATCAGTACACCATCAATTAAAAAACTATAAACATTCATAGAGAATCCCTGGAATGTTACTTTACCATTCAGATAAGAAACGCCATGCATTTCTCCAGTAATTGCATTTTTCTTTAAGATCACGCTATCATCTCCTTCATTCCACCACCAACATCATATAACACTAATGAATGAATATTCAATTGGTAAAACCCTATATCTTTTTGACATAATAAATAAATATTTGCACCTAATTTCAACAATAATAGCTTTCGTTCGACAATTTAAGGTGTTTTATAGATTTTCTGATTTTCATAGTGGATGTATCCGACAAATAATTCCATTATTATACACAAAAAATAATCGTCGACATTATCAAACAAATTATGCATGTATATTTATGCAACAGGTAAATAGACAAATTTCGCGTTCAATATCTATCTAAAAAAGAACTTGAATCATTTTTCATTTTGCTAAAATGAAACGATAAGATTGTTAATATAGTGATAATAAAGGAAATGCTCATCGAATACAGAAATATTAATTAATGAACATTTTACGAAGATTAAAAGAGAAGAGGAAAACAGAATGATTCAATTTCAAAATGAACATTTCACTGTTTTTGAAAGTCAGTTATATAAGACCATATCGGTAGTTGTGAAAACAAAGGATTGTATTATTGTTGTAGATCCTAACTTGCTTCCTTTAGAAGTGGAGGAAATTCGTCAAAGGGTCAATAAAATAAAAGGGAATCTTCCAATCTATGTCATTTATACTCATTCAGATTGGGATCACTTAATCGGCAGTGGGGCATTTCTTGATTCAACAGTTATTGCAAGTCATTTATTTAATACGGTTGACCAACACCATATAATTGAACAGATTAAACAATTTGATGATAAATATTATTTGGATCGAAATTATCCAATTTCATTCCCGCAAGTCGATATTCCAATAAGTCGTGAAAGACATACTGCAAAAATTGGTGGAACAACTTTAACATTCTATCAAGCACCTGGGCATACAAATGATGGCATTTTTACAGTGATTGAGCCACTTGGTATATTCATTGCAGGAGATTATTTATCAGATATTGAATTTCCGTTTATCTATGATAGCAGTTTTCATTACGATCTTACATTGCAAAAAGTTGATACAATTTTAAGAAATCATAAAATCAATTATCTAATTCCTGGCCATGGTCATATAGCGAAGAACTTGGAGGAAATTAGGAAAAGAAAAGAAGAATCAAAAAGGTACATTCAACAAGTTAGAGATGCTATTAATGAAAATGTTGATTGCTCCCATTTAATTAGTCATTATCCATATTGGAGAGAATTAAGTTTTTCTCATGAGGAAAATATTGCTTTAATGAAAAGAGAACTGAACAATCAAAAGAAAAAATAGCCATTCGTCTTAGGATTAATGCCAAGTGAAATTAAAATAATCAAAGAAATGAATCAATCTATAGGATTGATCAAGGGCCATTACTATTTGTAAT